>DATHDT010000447.1:0-15776 GCA_035318905.1 Gemmatimonadales bacterium
CGTCGCTCGCACGAGCTGGCCTGCGCATCGACCGACGCCAACGTGCCGATCGCCCTGGGCGTGCCCGCCATCGCGCTCGGCGCGGGGGGTCACGCGGGGGACGCGCATCTCCCGACGGAATGGTATGAGAACGTGGATGGACCGTTGGGGGTGGTCCGGGCCCTGTTCGTTACGGCTGCGATGGCGGGGGTACGCTAAGGGCCTGCAGCGCCTCGCGACTGTGCCGCGTGACGCGCAGCTGCGAGTTGTACACGTGCCGTACGACCCCGCCCCGCCCGATCACATAGGTCACCCGTCCCGGCAGCACGCCGAGCGTGCGCTCCACACCGTACAGCTTGCGCACCGCGCCGTCGCGGTCGCTCAGCAACAGGAACGGGAGCCGCTCGCTCGCGGCGAAGCGCTCGTGCGATTTCACGGAATCGGAGCTGACGCCGATCACCTCGGTGTCGGCCTCCGCAAAGGAATCGTAGGCGTCACGGAACGATCGGGCCTCGATCGTGCATCCCGGCGTCGCGTCCTTGGGATAGAAGTAGAGCGCGACGTTCTTCTTCTCGGTCACCTCGTGCAGGCGCACCGGCTTGCCATGCTGGTCCAGTAACGTGAAGTCCGGCGCGAGATCGCCCACCTGAATGCCGCTCAATGTGCCCCCCCTCCGCCACCCGGCCCGCCTTTGCTCTTGTGCATCAGGAGCAGCAGCGGGAGCGAGAGCACGAACGCCGAGCCGAAGAGCAGGAACAACTGCTCGAACGAGAGCATCAGCGCCTGTTGTGTTACGACGCCGTTCAGGACGCCGATGGCCTTCGTCTGAGCGATCGCCGGGGCGTCGCCACGCGCGATGAGCGCGTTAGTGATCGCCGCGAGCCGTTCCTGCGTGGCCGCCCCGTACATCGTCACGTTCGCCGCCAGGTCGGCTTTGTGGATCGCTGTGAAGCGCTGGAGCAATGTCGCTGAGAGCGCGATCCCCACGCTGCCGCCCAGCTGCCGCATCAGGTTGAAGAGCCCGGTTCCGTTCGGGATGCGCGACATCGGCAGGTCGGCGAGGGCGAGGTTCGTGAGCGGTACGAAGATGAGCCCCAGCCCCACGCCGCGGAACACGAGCGGCCAGAAGAAGTCCGGCATCCCACTCTGCGTCGTGAAGTGGGCGTGCTTCCACATCGACAGCGCGAAGAGCGCCACGCCGGCAATGATCGAGAGCCGACCGTCGAACTTGCCTTGGAGACGCCCCATGAACGCCATCGTGAACGCGCTGGCGAGCGCGCCCGGCAGGATCACGAGCCCCGTCTGATTGGCCGTGAAGTGCTGCACGTTCTGCAGATAGACCGGGAGCACGAACACCGTCGCGTAGAGACAGACGCCCAACACCATGCCGAAGACGACGCCCACGGCCAGCTGGCGGCTCTTCAGGATACTGAGGTCGACCACGGGGTGCGGTGTTCGCAGCTCGTGCCAGACGAACGTGATGAGCGAGATCACGCTGATCGCGGCGAGGAGGCGCACTTCGCCCGAGGCGAGCCAGTCGAGCCGCTCGCCGCGCTCCAGCATCATTTGCAGCGCGCCGACGCCGGCGGCGAGGAGCAGCAGGCCAACGTAGTCGACCCGGGACGCCTTCACCTGATGGCGCGAGTCCTGGATGAACGAGAGGGTCAGCGCCAACGCCAGCATCCCGAACGGGATGTTGATATAGAAGATCCACGGCCAGCCGTAGGCGTCGGTGATGTAGCCGCCGACGGTGGGCCCCAACGTGGGTCCCACCATCACGCCCACGCCGAAGATCGCCATCGCGGTGCCGTACTCTTCGCGCGGGAACTCTTCGTACAGAATCGCCTGCGACGTGGAGAGCAACGCCCCGCCCCCGAGCCCCTGCACGATGCGCCAGAAGACCAGCGCCTCGAGGGAGCCCGCATTGCCGCACAGAAACGACGCGATGGTAAAGAGCGCGATCGATCCGGCGAAATAACGGCGCCGGCCAAAGAAGGCCGACAGCCAACCGGTGATCGGCAGCACGATCACGTTGGCGACGATGTAGCCGGTCGAGACCCAGGCGATCTGGTCGAGCGTGGCGCCGAGATTCCCCATCATGTGGGGGATCGCGACGTTCACGATGCTGGTATCGAGCAGCTCCAGCACCGACGCGAGCGAAACGGTGATCGCGATCAGGTACCGGTAGCGATACCGGTCGGACGTGGCGGCCGAAAGCGGCAGTGTGGCGGCGGTCACGAACGCTTCACTTCGTCTGGATCGTCACCACGGCGCTCATCCCCGGACGCAGCGGGTGCGCCGGGTCTGCGGGGCCGGCGAGCCGGATCCGCACGGGGACGCGCTGCACGACCTTCGTGAAGTTGCCGGTCGCGTTGTCGGGCGGCAGCAGGGAGAACTTGGCCCCCGTCGCCGGCGACAGGCTCTCGACCTGGCCGCGGAAGCGGCGGCCCGGGTAGGCGTCCACGGTGATCTCCGCGGGATCGCCGGGCGTCACGTCTGCGGTCTCGGTTTCCTTGAGGTTCGCCACGACCCACACGTCCTGGAGCGGCACAAGCGCCATGAGCGGCTGGCCCGGCTGCTCCAACTGACCAACCTCGACGGCTTTCTTGGACACGACGCCGGCGGAGGGCGCAGTGATGCTCGTGTAGGAGAGCTGCAGCGCCGCCTGATCGCGCGCGGCGCGCGAAGCCGCGACGCGGGCGTCGGCTCCCACCAAGGCCGCCTGCGAGGCGGCGAGCTGCGCATCGGCCGCGGACGCCGCGGCGCGCGCCGCGTCGAGCTGCTGCGCGCTCACAATATCCTGCTGCGCCAACGGCTCCATGCGTCCCAGATCGGCGTGCGCCTTGAGCGCGTTGGCCTGCGCCTGCGCGACCGCGGCCTCGGCCTGGCCCACGCGCGTGCGCGAGCTGACCGTCGCGAGCAGGGCGGCCAGGTCGGCGTCGGTTTGTGCCAGCCGCACGCGGAAGTCGCGGTCATCGAGGACCACCAACGTGTCGCCCGCCTTGACCTCCTGGTTCTCCCGCACGCGCACCTCGGCGACGAAGCCGCCGACCTTGGGCAGGATGGGAATGATGTGCCCGTCGACCTGCGCGTTGTCGGTCGAGACGTGCGAGCGCGAGAACCACCAGCGCTTGGCCCCGAAGCCCACCAGGGCCAGCGCTGCCACCCCCATCACGAGGAAGACGATTTGGCGCTTGTTGCGCGGCGGAGCCGCCGGCGTCTTCCCCGCCGCGCTCGAGCGGCTCGTTCCGATTTCTGGTTCCATTACCGTCGCCATTTGTGATCCTTTTTGACTGACCCCGGGCGCAAGCCCGGGGAATAACAGGTTAGTGTAGGGTTCTTGCCAGGCCGGCGGCGCGCGCCAGAGCGACCCGGGCCGTCGCCGCGCTGAAGCGCGCGTCGATGTCCGTGTCCCGCGCGCGCAGCAACGACGCCTGCGCATTGATCACTTCGATGTTCCCCGCCACGCCCGCCGCAAAGCGCTCGCGCGCCTGCGCCATCTCATCGGCCGCGAGCCGCAGCCGCTCGGAAGCGATGCCCTGCTGCGCCTGAGCCGACGCGAGATCGAGCAGGGCCGTCTCGACCTCAGCGGCGATCTGTTGCCGCAGGTCGCGGGCCCGCACTTCACTCTCCCGTACCACGGCTATCTGCTCGGCGGCGCGCCCTTCGCGGCGGAAGCCGTCGAGGATCGGGATCGACACCTGCACGCCGATCTGCCGCGTGCCGACCGACGTGCTTGGCGTGAGACCGCTCACGCCGTAGTCGCCGGCGACGTCGACGCGCGGCAACCGTTCGGCGGTGATCGCCGACTTGGCGGTGCGGGCCACGTCGCCGCGCGCGAGCTCGGCCGCGAGGTCGGGACGCCGCGCCATGGCGAGCGCCACGATCGATTCCGCGGCCGCGGGGACGTCGGCGACCGGGAGCGCGGCGGTCAGCGTGTCGGTGATCTCGATCGGCGTCCACGGGTCGAGACCCAGCGCGCGCGTGAGGTCGATGCGCGCGCGGTCGAGCTGATTGCGCGCCACGAGGAGCGCTCCCGCCGCGGAGACGAGCTGCGTGCGGGCACGCGTCACGTCGATCGCCGCGCTCACTCCAGCGTTCTTCTGGGCCTGCGCCAATCCGACGAGGTCGGCGGCGACGGAGGAGTCCGCTCGGCGGGCGACGACCTGGGCCGCCGCGCGGGCCACGCGCAGATAGGCGAGAGCGGCACCCGCGGCCGCGCCTTCGGACGCGGCACCGCCCTCGGCGGTCGAGCCCGCGACCTGCGCGCGCGCGGCGCGCAGCCGCGCGAGTCCGGAGAAGTCGAGGAGCGTCTGGCTGGCGCGGAAGCGCGCGTCGTAGGCGTTGAAGGGCCCGATGATCGTGGGCACGCCCGGGAAGGAGATGCCCTGCGCCTTGGAGTTGAAGTCCCGGTTCAGCCACCCGGCCGCGAAGGACAGGGACGGCAGGAACGTGCCGCGCGCCTGGCGCACCCGCGCCGAGGCTTCGTCGGTGCGCAGCCCCGCGAGCTCGACGGCGGGAGCGGTGCCCGCCGCGCGTCGGACCGCCTCGGCGAAGGAGAGGCGTACAGGCGCCTGGGCCCCGAGCGGGCCGGTAGCAAGGACCAGCAGGAGCAGACTAAGCTTGCGCGATGCCATGGAGATAGAGGTCGATGTGAGTGTCGAGGTAGCTGCCGACGTCGAAGCCTTCGGGCATGCAGGCCGCGAAGGCGCGGCGGGCGATGACGGCATGCATCAGAGGAGCCATGGCGAGTTTCGCCGCCACAGCGACGTTGACGGCGCGGAATTCGCCCTGCTTGACGCCTCGCTCGAGGACGCCCGCCATCAGCCGGATGCCGCGGGCGGCGACCTCTTCGTAATAGAAGCGGGCCAGCTCCGGAAAATTGCCCGCCTCGGCCATCATCAGTTTCGGGATGCCGGCGAGGGCGGTCTCACCCACGAGCCGCCAATACTCGCGCACCAACTGCTCGAACAGCTCGCGAGCGCTGCCGGTGAAGCTCTGCGCCAGCGCCTCGCCCTTCGCGATGACGGGCACGATCGTCTCGCGCACCACGGCCTTGAAGAGCGCTTCCTTGTTCTCGAAGTAGAGGTAGATGGTGCCCTTGGTGACGCCGGCGCGGCGGGCGACATCCTCGAGCTTGGTGGCCGCGAAGCCGCGCTCCACGAACACCTCGAGCGCGGCGGCCACGATCTCCTCGGGGCGGGCGCCTTTGCGCCTCTGCCAGCGCGGCTTCTTCTGCTTGTTGGGCTTCTTGAGGACGGCGAGTCGAGGCATCGAGGCTCCGGCGTTAGTTACTGAACGGTCAGTAACTAACTCTGGTTCCGCGCCCCCGTCAACCCCGCCGGTGGAAGAAGATCAGGCCCGTCACAGGCGGCACCACGCCCACCTGCCGTAGCAGCGTCACGACCTGGCCCCGATGGTACGAGGAGTGGTCCACCGTGTGCTGAAACATCTGGACAAAGGTGTGCTGATACTCGCCGCCGGTGGAGGGCTTCACGTTCCGCGTCTCCTGCAGCTGCGCGTCGGAGAGCCCCGCCAGGAACCTCCCCCGCTCCGCCTCGACCTCCTCCCACCGGGCCCGGACCTCCGCGGCCGAGTGCAGGTCCTTGCCCTGGGCGACCGCGGGGTTGGGCTTCTCGAGCCAGCGGTTCAGCCACAGGTGCTCCGCCCACACGATGTGGGCCAGCGTGCCGTGGATGCCGCCGTGACTGCTCTTCAGGTCGCGCAGGTACGTGTCGTCGGGCAGGGGGGCCACGGCATCGAAGATCACCCGGTTGGCCCAGGCGTTGTAGGCGAAGAGCTCGAGGATTTCGTTCTTGGTCATGGACCGCGGCTCCAAACCATAGTGTGCACGCGATTCCGCTCGTAACGTCTTATGTAGGTCGGCAGGTCGCGTCAGCAAGTCAAGGGAGGATTGGTATGCGAGCCGCTTTCCTCGCGGGCGTTTTTAGTCTCGTCATTGCGTCCTGCGGCCACCCTGCCGTCGCACGCTGGGCACTCGTGCTCGCCACCACCCCGGACACGGTGCCCGCCACTGCCCCGGACACGGTGCCCGTTTGGATCAACAGCAAGAGCAACATCGTGTGGGCATCGAAGCAGTCCCCGTTCCCGTTCGTCAAGGACCTTGTGATCGTCTTGTTTCACCCCAGCGCTCCGCAAGTCCAGCGTCAGGCCGCAATTGATGCCGTTCACGGTCGGGTGATCGGCGGTATGCGATTGAACGGCGTCGATGGAATGTACTTCGTGTCCTTGCCACCCGACTCTAAGCATGCACGAGTATTCGAGGCGGTGATCGCGCTCAAGGCGATGGCGGGCGTCGGGTCAGCGATCCCCGATTACCTCATCCCCATGTCGGCGCACTAGCCCTCTACTCCGCGCAGCACCCACTCGGACAACACCCCTCCGCATCCGCCTTAGCTTCCATGGCGGCCCGCACCTCAGGCGCGGTATCCCCCACCTTCACCACGAACACCTCCCAGCGATACCCGTTCGGATCGGTGACCCACACCTTGTCCTGCAAGGCATAACAGCAATCGACGTCCCCTTCCTCGAATGTCGCCAGCCCCTCGGCCTTGAGGCGCTGGGCGGCAGCCCGCACCGCCGCCGTTGAGGCAACCTGGATCCCCAGATGGTTCAACGCCCCTGCTCCGACATCCGCCGACGCGTTGAGCGTCAGGTTCAGGCCCGGCTCTGCGACGTCGAACTTGGCGTATCCTGGCTTGTGCTTCACCGGATCGAGTCCGAGGAATGTCCGGTAAAACCGCACCGATTCGTCGAACCGGGGCGTGTTGAGCGCAACGTGCACCTTCATGCGGTGACTCCTTTCAGGGCTGAGAGTGGGACCAACTTGCTGCGAGTGCAGCACTCCGCATAAAGGAACGCCAACAGGTCGCGCAGTCCGACCGCGTCGGCCCGATAGCGCAGGTACTTCCCTTCCCGCGTCACGGCCACCAAGCCCTCACGCTGCAGGGCGTCCAGATGGTGCGACAGTGTGGAGGGCGGGATGTCGAGGTCCTCCTGGATCTCCCCGACGACGAGGCCGTCGGGATTGGCCGAGAGGAGTAGGCGCACGATGGCCAGGCGGACTTCGTGGCCGAGCGCGGCGAACTTGGGGGCGAACTGTAGCGCGGCGGTAGCGGTGGTGGCGTTCACAATTCGATAATACTAGAAGTATGGATACCGTGTCAAGACCCCTTTCGAGCCTTAGACTAGAGCGCATGGATACCAGCACGTTCGCGCGCGCGGTCCGGGCCGTGGCCCTGGTCGTCGCCAGCGCCTCCGCCCTGTGGGAGGTCATTGGGGGAACCGTACCCGGCCCAACCCCTCTCCCGGTGCTCGTGGCGCGCGCCGCCACCGCCGCGTTTGGTATCGCGCTCGCGCTCGCCAGCACGCCGAAACGTTCCGCGCGCACCCTCCACGTGTTCGCCTACGCGCTCGCCTTCGCGATCGTCGCGAGCAACGCCGTCGCGGCCACGGCGGGCGTCCCGTACCCGTTCGAGCTCGCCGCTGTGCTCGCCGTTACCGTGCTCGGGTCCGCGCTGTTTCTCCCGTGGACATACCGGGCGCAGACCGCGCTGGCGGTCCCGGCGACCGTGGCGTACCCCGTGATTGAGTGGTTCTTCCCGCCGGTGCATCCTCCCCTGGAAGCAGTGGCGCGCGGCACGCTCCTCGTGGCGACCGCCGCCGTCGCGAGCATGGTCGGCGCTCGCCTGTTGGCGCGGAGCCGGTCACAGCTCCTGGCCGCAGAGTCGCAGCGTCTGCACGAGCAGCGCATCGACGCCCTCGGCCGCTTCGCGGGCGGCATCGCGCACCAGTTCAACAACCTGCTGGGCGGGATCCTCACACACATTTCGCTGTTACGCCAAGACGCGTCCATGGGACCTGCCGCCTCCCAGCTCGACGAGATCGTCGCCGCTGCCCGCCGTGGCCGCGACCTGACCGGAGAGCTGATGCGATTCACCCGCAGCGACCCCATCCGGGTCCAGCCCACCGATACCGGGACCGTGCTCGACAGCGTCGCCGCATTGGCTCGGGCGCTGCTCCCGGACGGGGCCAAGATCCACGTGCATGCGGCGCCTGGCTTGCCGCCCCTCGCCGGCGACATCGATCACCTGGTGCACGCGTGCACCCAGGTGGTCCTCAACGCGCGCGACGCAATGCGGGGCCGCCCCGACCCCCGCCTCGGCCTGACGGCCGCTTTGCACACCGTCGCGGCCAACGACAGCGAATGGCATAACGCCACGCCTGGCCGCTACGTCCGCATCTCCGTTTCCGACACGGGCCGAGGGATGGACGCGGCGACGGTGGCACGAGCATTCGAGCCGTTCTTCAGTACCAAACCCATGCACCAAGCGGCGGGGCTGGGGCTCGCAACGCTGCTCCGCGTGATCCGGGCCCACTCCGGCGCCGTTCGCGTCGAGAGCGAGCCGGGGCGGGGCACGACAATCCACCTGCTGCTGCCCCTGTCGACCGCGGCGCTGCCCGCGCCCCCTGCCACCCAGCCCGCGGCGGCCGCGCCCTCCGCGGTGGCGGCGCCCGGCGCCACGATACTCATCGTGGACGACGAGCAAATCGTCCGCAACAGCTTGAGACGCGCACTGACGCGCTTCGGCTATCGCGTGCTGGACGCCGGGGACGGGACGTCGGCGCTCGCGGCGATGCAGGCCGCCGACCCGCCCGTCGACCTCGTGATTCTCGATCTCGTGTTACCGGGGGGCGGCGCGGGCATCTTCGAGTTGCTGAAGGCGATCCGGCCCGAAGTGCGAGTCCTGGTCTCGTCGGGATACAGCCCCGACGCCGAAGCGGCCCGCGGACTCGCGGAGCGTGTGGAAGGGTTCCTGCCGAAGCCCTACGAGTTGAGCCAGCTCAAGGCCGCCGTCGCCCGGGCGCTCACCGGGGAGGCCGCCTAACGGGCGGCGGCGCGCTCGCCGCCGTCCAGGACGCTGTCCTGCACACTCCGTCCCTCGATCACCTGATCGTCCCCCACGACCGAGCCCTCGACCGTAGCGCCCTGGATCCGGACGTTATTCCCCAGAATGCTGTTTGCCACGGTGCTGCCCGTGACGCTGCTGCCCGCGCCCAGCGAAACGTTGGGACCGATGGTGCACGCCGAGAGTCGCACGCCGTCTTCGATGTAGACCGGCTCCCTGATGACCACGTCCCTGGGCAGCGGCTTGGGACGCCGCGCCCGGCCGTGCTCGAGCAGGTGGCGGTTGGTCTCGAGCAGCGTATCAACCTTCCCGCAGTCATACCACCCACCGACTTCTCCCACGACGAGCTTCTTGCCGCGGTCCACCATGTACTGGAACGCATCGGTCAGGTAGTACTCGCCGCCCTTCCCCGGCGCACCCTGCTTCACGGCGGTAATGCCCTCGAAGAGCGTCTTCCAGTCCTTGATGTAGTAGAGCCCGATGTTGGCCAGCTTCGAGATCGGCGTGCTGGGCTTCTCCACGATGCGCGTCATGTAGCCGCGCTCGTCGGTCACGATGACGCCGAAGCGCTGGTAGTCCTCGACCTCCTTGGCCCACAGGATCCCGTCGGCGTCGGTGCGGTTCACGATCGACAAGTCCGCGTCGAACAACGTGTCCACGAAGATGATCAACACCGGGCCGTCCACGTATGGACGGGCGAGATCGATTGCCCCGGCGGTACCGTCTAACGTTTTTTGTTCGACGAATTTCGCCGGCACGTCGTAGTGCTTGACGATGTATTTCTCTACGACGTCCTTGAGATGTCCCGTGATGACGATCAGCTCCTCGACGTCGAGCCCCTTGACCTTGTCCATCACGTAATCCATCACGGGCCGGCCGGCCACGTTCACGAGGGGCTTGGGGACGCGTTTCGTCAGTGGCAGCAGGCGCGTGCCTTTGCCGGCGAGTGGGACGATGACTTTCAGTTTCACGGGACCCGTCCGTAACGGTCCTTCAGTCGGACCACGTCGTCGATCTCCGGAGTGGAGGCTTCGAGCAGGTCGCTCGAGACCACGGCCTCGAACTGGTGGATGGTGCGGGGCGCGATGTGGAAGGCCTCGCCCTCCCGCATCCGCCGCTCGATCAGCGTCTCGCCCTGCTGCAGCCGCAGGATGATCTCGCCCGTCAGCACGTAGATCGACTCATCCTTCTCGTTGTGGTATTGCAGACTGAGCACCTGCCCCGGCTCGATGTGCAGGATCTTGCCGACGTAGCGGTCCGTCCTGGCCCAGATCACCTCGTAGCCCCACGGCTTCTCGACTCTGTACGGCACGTCGCTCATGACAGCCTCAGACTCAGGGACGAGGGTGTGGTGACGCAGGCGGTGACACACACGCCGCACCCCACGCATCCTTCGGGCTTCAGCACCGGGTGGCCCCGATCGTCGATCGCCAGGGCTCGCTCTCCGACGGGACACGAACGAGCGCACACGCCACACGCCTGTCCCTGAAACGTGATGCAGCGGTCCGTATCGAGCGAGAGCAAGCCCATGTGGATCGACGCCCACAAGTCGGTCGGCACAACCAGCGCCCCGGTCTCGCACGCGGCCGCGCACGGCATGTCTGCACACACGATGCATGCCTGCATCGTCGGCTCGATGTAAGGCGTCCCCGCGGCGAGGCCGGCGTTGGCGGGCGCCTTGACGATGGCGTGCACGGGACAAACATCGATGCAATCTCCGCACCGCGTGCACGCGGCGACGAAGGCTACCTCCGTCGCTGCGCCTGGAGGCCGGAACCAGCGGCGCGGCGCCACCCGCGCCTCCGTCCGCTCGGCGACTTCGTGCAACAGCCGCCCGAACGCCTCCTGCAGGAATCCACGCCGGTCGCGCTCGCTCAAAAACTCGACTCCAGACTGATCTGCCACCTGAACGCGATGCGCCCGTCGGTGGGCGCGTTGCCGGCGGCGGCGTACTCCCAACGGTTCACGACAACCGGAAACTCGAGACGGAATGTCCAGTTCAGGTCCCTGACGCGGTGACGTGTGATGACCCCGACACCCCAGTCGTACAGCGGCGTGTACGACTTGCCCGGCGTCGTCGCCGGCACGGCGAGCGTGTCGACGAGCCCCAGGTCCATGAACGTCTCCAGCGCCATCCCCGACAACAGCCCAGGGCGGCGCGGCGCCAGCAGTTGTTTCGTGGCTTCGAGGTTGACGCCGGCGGCCCAGCGGCCACCCAGATCGGCGCGGAACGCCCGCAGGTTGGTGTTCCCGGGCGCGTGATAGTGGAAGTCGGGACGCACGAACAGGGCGCCGCGGCTGCGCAGCAGCGGATTGGTGAACGTCTCGTATGGATCGGCGCCGGCGACCGGGATGCGGCGCTGGAGTGGTGGGACGTTCTCGGCGAGATAGCCCCCGCCAAACAGGCGCACGCCGAGCGTCGTCTTCAGCCAGAACGGTGTGCGCAGGCTCGCTTCACCTGTGGCCCGGGCGTAGGTCTCCACATCGTAGCGGTTTTTCGTAACGATGCCCGGCCCTTGCAACCGGTAGACGACGCCACCCCGGACGCCGAGCCGGCCTTGCCATGTCGTGTTGCCCCGTTCGACGGTGGTGCCGAACCACGGCCCTACCTCGATCGTCCCGGCGTCCTCCCACATACGCGTGTCCACGAACCCGATGTCAGTGGTCGCCATCCACAGGGCGTCGAATCCGGCGTGCGCGTCGGCGCCGAAGCTCGGGTGCCGCCGCAGCGAGCGATCCACGCTGAACTGGACGCCGGTGCGCCCTTCGACCTGCCAGGCAGCGACACTCGACTCGGTACGCGGCATCGGGTGCCGCACGAGGTTGGCGGAGCGGAGATACCACCCCTTCCGGTGGGTCGCGTCTGGGTCGAGACCGACGGAGAAGAGGCCAACGCTTTTTTCGAAGCGGCCGAGGTAGTTGTCGCGGACACGCAGCGCGAGCGTGACGCCGCCGTAGTCGTTGCTCCAGGCGACGGGGAGCAGCGCACTCACGATCCGGTCGCGCCGCGTGACTTCGCGCGTCGGGTCGTCGAAGCGCCATTCGCCCTTGCCCGAGCCGCGATGCCCCTCGCGGTTGTTGAGCATGTTCCAGTCGTGCGCGCGCACGCGCGGGTCGAGCATGAGGCGAGCGGGCTTGTTAGCAGTGATGAACTCGACGCGCTCGACTTCGGGCTCCCCGGTGGACCGCGCGTAGATCGTGTCGCGGTCGCCGATTTCGACGGGCATCCGCCCGTCGCCCTGACGCTCGATCGTGACGGTCGTCAGCCATCGGCCGTTGGTCATCCGCTCCCGCTGGACTTTGCGCAGCCGGTAATCGATCAGCGGCGTGCCGTGCAGCCATTGGGCGAAAAGCCACGTCAGATCCATCCCCGAGACGTCCTCGGCGACGTCCCGGAAGGCGTCTTCGTCGACGTGCTTGAGCTTCCAGCGCGCGTAGTACTCCCGCAGGATGCGGCGCATCGTCTCATCGCCAACCACGTAACGCAGCTGCTCGTAGAAGAGCTGCCCCTTCGAGTAGATCATCGTGTTGTAGGTGGCGAAGTCGCGGTAGCGGTCGCTCACCATCGACGTGGGCTCGCTCCAACGGTCCAGATCCCAGAAGAGGATCTCCGGTTCGACGGACTCGTACGCGGCGCCTGCTCCGTGTCGTTCGAAGAACCACCCCGTCTGAAAACTCGTGAAGCCCTCGTCGAGCCAGCCCTCACGCCATTCGTTATTGGCGAGGACCCCCATGGTGTAATTGTGCCCGACCTCGTGCACGATGAGACCGAGTCCCGCGCTGCCGTCCATCACCATCATCGGGAATTCGGTGCCGCCGCCTTCGATGCGGTGCACGTTCGTGATCTGCGGCCAGGCGAACTTGCCGTACAGCGAGTCGAGCCAGGCGAGCGCCGCTTCGGTGCGCAGCACGGCGATGCCCTTCCCCCACGTCGCGCTGTCGCCGGGTTGGTAGAGAACCCGCACCACGACGTCCTTGTAGCGGCCTTCCTCGTAGCGGTAATCGGGGTTCAGCGAGAAGGCGAAGTGATGGACATTCTCGGCATAGAAACGCACGCACTTGCGGCCCGCCGCGACCTGCCCACACGCCGCACCCGACCGCCCGTACCAGTTCCGTTGGTAGTCGATCGCACCGCCAGCGACCGCCCTGACCGCCGCTTTTTCCCAGCCAGGATCACCTTCGACCGGTACGCCCGTGGCACCCACCACCTGATCCGCCGCCAAGTCGAGCGCCACGTCGTAGGTCGCGAACTCGCCGTAGAACTCGCCGGCGGGGTACAGCGGGTGATCCTCCCAGCCGTACTTGTCGTACACGACGACCTTGGGATACCACTGTGCAAAGTCGAAGCGCCGGCCGCGCCGTCCCTGACGGCGCGGCAGCGTCGATGGACGAGCTTGCCACGAGATCTCGACGACCATCGAGTCGCCCGGCGCGAGCGGCCTGGGGAGCCGCCAGTGCGCGATCGTCGAGTCAGGGGCGTAGGGGTAATCGGGCGCGCTGCTCACGTCCATCACGGTGGATGCCGTGATCCGCTCGAACGCGTAGTCGGGGTCCTTGAGGTGCTGAAACCGCTGCCGTCCTTCGGCTGAATCAACCGCGGCCCAGCGCGAGCCGGGGCGGAAGGCGTTGAGGTACTGGTGCACGTAGAAGTCGCGCAGGGTCTCGGGCGAGCGGTTCACGTAACTGATGCGCACGTGACCAGTCAACACACCCGATGGCTCGTCGAGCGACGCCGTGATGTAGTAGGCGACCTGCTGTTGCCAGTAGCCCGTGGTGTCGGCCGGATTGGCGAGGAGGAAGAGGAGCGTCAGCATAGGGACCGGGAATCTCGCGTCTTTCGGACCCCGCTCGCAAGGAAAGGAGGCCGACGATTCGGGCGTTCGGCCTCAAGATGGGCCTCCACTTTGGAGGAGGAGACCCATGTTGCACCGCATCCTCATCATCGGCGCGCTCGCGGCGGCCGCAGCGTCCACGGCCTGCAGCGATCGCACTCCCCTGAGCCCTCCCGGCGACGCCGCGTTGGCGGCGAGCGCCAAGGCGCCACAAAAGCCGGAGAAGCTCACGCGGGAGTTCGCCAAGGCGCTCGAGAATCCGGCGTTCCGCGCCTATGTGAAGGCGCAGCTCGACGCGTCGCCGTTCCGCGAGCACAAGCTGCAGTTCCAGACGTTCCTCGGCGCCAACGGCCGCCGCGCCCTCCGCTACCTCGAACAGGGCGCCGAGCAGGACGCGCAGGCCGCCGTCCCGCTCGAGATCTATTTCCCCGTCCCCGCGCATCGGGCCGCGTGGACCGGGGACGAAAACGTGCTCGTCGCGACTGGCATCACGGACCGCGACGTGCCGATCGCCTTTGACCCCGAGGGCGGGCGCCACCTGCTCGACCCGACGACACCCCCCGAGACTCCGGTCATCGCGCTGGTCCCCGTCGAGACCGACTTCAGTGCCGCACCGGCGCTCCAGACGTGTGTCGACTGTGGGGGATCAGGCGACGTGCAGCCGCCGCCTCCGCCGCCCCCCGGTTTGTACATGACCAAAGCCCATTTCGTGCAAGACTTTGAAGGCTGGTTGAAGGGTGCCCCCGAATTTGAGGTGCATATCCTGGGACAGGTGGGGCAGACCGATTCTCTCACGACCTATCAGTGCGCCGGCGAGCGGCAGTATGGCCCCTACTTCTTCAATCAGGACAACCTGGATTGGTCGGGGCGGGTGCTGCTCTTCTCCAAACAGCAGCTCGATCAGTACAACGCGGCGCATCCGGGCCAGAACGTTCGCGTCTTCGTTGTGGAGGACGACGACACGGCGTGTGATATCAAGACCGATCCCGATCGGTTCCAGAAGATCATTTACCAGATCGACAGCGCGTATCAGCGCCTCACGACGGGGAACGATTCGAGTACCGCCTTGCGGAAGTACTTCGGTTACGGCCGGGCCGTATACAACATCTGGCAGTCCCTTGCCTCGTTCTTCAAGAGCAATGACGAGCTGGTCGGGAACGCGGTGCAGGACGTGATCGTCGGGCAGCTCTACGATGGATACAACTGGTTCGTGAAAGGCGAGAACACGATCACGAACGGCTGGATCAACCTGGTGATGTACTAACCCATCATCCGAGACTCATCATGCGCAGACTGATCGTCGTCGCGGCGCTCATCGCCGCCCTGGGAAATTCCGCCAACGGGCAATGGTTCGTCGGGGTGGAGGTGGGCGCCGCTCGCTTCGGCGGGTCGGCCCACGACACCTCGAACGGCAGCGGGCCACCGCGGTTCCGTCCCGGTGATGTGCCGACGATCGGTCTGCGCCTCGAGCGTGGGCGGGGGCGTTTCGGCGTCGCGCTGAAGGCCTCCTACGGGAAGCCCGGTCTGTCCGCTCTCGGACAGGGCCTCATCGTGACGGACAAGTCGTCAGGTCAACTGATTGAACTGGCCACCCTGGTGGCCGTCCGGGTGGGAGGGATCGGGCCGAGCGGAGCGGTACGAGCGGAAATCGGGCCCGCCCTCCACCTGTGGAAGTTTGGAGACGACATGCACTCGCGGGTCAGCGCGCTCGGCGCGCTGGCCTACGAGTGGCCCGTGGGAGGACGATTCTCAGGCGCGATTCGCTTGGAGGGGATACTCTCGAGATCGTGGTTTGAAGAAGGGGATCTGCCGCCCGAATACGACCTGCGGCTCACGTGGCGCTACGGGGTGACGCTGGGACTGCGGTACCGCCTGTAGGCAACTACTCGCCCGTCAGCATCCTGCGCTTGAGCGACATCAGTCGCCGCCGCACCGAGCCGTCGAGGATCCGGTCTCCCACCCGCACCACCACGCCGCCCACGATGGCCCGGTCGGTGCGGAAGTGGGCCCGCACCTACCGGGCCATCGTGGGCGG
>DATHDT010000448.1:0-3064 GCA_035318905.1 Gemmatimonadales bacterium
CTTGTGCTCACGCCCATCCGGCTGGCGCTGCTCGAGTGGTCCCGCAAGAGCGAGCTGTCGGCCGATCGCGCCGGGTTGCTCGCGGCCCAGGACCCGCGCGGGTCGATGCGGATGTTCCTCAAGATGGCGGGCGGTGGCGACATGAAGGAGATGGACCTCGACGCATTTCTGCAGCAAGCGAAGGAGTACGAGGAAGATGGCGGCGCGATCGACCGCATCTTCAAGATCCTGAACACGCTGCCGCAGTCGCATCCGTTCAACACGCTGCGCGCTGCCGAGCTGGAGCGGTGGATCACGGCCGGCGCGTACCAGAAGGTCCTGGACGGGGAGTACACGCGGCGCGGCCCCGAGGCCGAGCAGCGGCCGATCGACAAGGACATCGACGACGCCCGCGATCACTACATGAACGAAGCCAAGGCGGTCGTGAACGACGTGGTCGACACGGCCAAGCGAGCCGCACAAGCCTTTTCGGACGCCTTCAAGAAGAAGTGAGAATCCTGGTCGTCGGCGGGGGTGGCCGCGAGCACGCGCTGTGTTGGGCGCTGCACCGCGACACCCCTGACGCGACTCTCTTCGCCGCTCCCGGCAACCCAGGCACCGCCACCCTCGGCACCAACCTCCCCATCGCGGCGACTGACGTGGACGCGCTCGTCGCCGCCGTCACGCAACACGACATCGACGTCACGATCATCGGCCCCGAGGCGCCCCTCGCCGCGGGCCTGGCCGACAAGCTCCACGACGCCGGCCGCGCCGTCTTCGGACCGACCCAGGCCGCGGCCCGGCTCGAGTCGTCGAAGGCGTACGCGAAGGAAGTGATGCGCCGCGCCGGCGTCCCCACCGGCGCGAGCGCGACCTTCACCGACCTCGCGGCGGCGCTCGCATACATCGAGGCGCATGCCGAGCCGCTGGTCGTGAAGGCGTCGGGACTTGCCGCGGGCAAGGGCGTCGTGGTGTGCGCCGCCCGCGCCGAAGCCGCCGCCGTCGCGCGCGCGATGCTCGCCGGCAGCGCACTCGGCGAGGCCGGCACCGAGATCGTGATCGAAGAGTTTCTGGTGGGCGAGGAGCTGTCGGTCCTGGCGCTCACCGACGGCGAGCGCATCGTCATCCTGCCGCCGGCACAAGACCACAAGCGCCTGGGCGAAGGCGATACGGGCCCCAACACCGGCGGGATGGGCGCCTACTGTCCCGTGACGCTGACGACGGACGAGCTGCTCGCGCGGGTGCGCCGCGACGTGCTCGAGCCGGTGTTACGCGAGATGGCGGCACAGGGCGCTCCGTACGAAGGGATCTTGTACGCCGGGCTTATGCTCGCGCCCGACGGCACACCCAACGTCCTCGAGTTCAATTGTCGGTTCGGTGACCCCGAGGCGCAGGCGATTCTCCCGGTTCTTCCCAAGGGCGCGACCAAGCATCTGATCGACATCGCGCGCCGCCGCTGGCGGCCCAAGCGTCAGGTGATCGCGCCGGCGCGCGCGGCCGTCACGACGGTGCTCGCGGCCCGCGGCTATCCCGAAAAGCCTGAAAAGGGCGCCGCGATTCGCCTGCCGAGCGATCTGGGAGTGAACGTGGTCGTCTTTCAGGCCGGAACCTCGCGCGATGCTGACGGCACGCTGCGGACCGCCGGGGGCCGCGTGCTGACCGTCACGGGCCTCGGCAGCAGTGTGGCCGCGGCGGCCCGGGTGAGCGCGGCGGCCTGCGACAAGATCGCGTTCGAAGGGAAGACCTGGCGGCGCGATATCGCCTGGCGCGAGCTGCAACGTGCCGGAGCTGCCTGAAGTCGAGACGATCGTCCGCGACCTGGCCCCCCGTCTCGAGGGGAGCCAAGTCGTGCAGGTGCAACTCAGGAAGACTCATGTCCTGCGGCAGGTCACCAAGTCCCGCCTCATCAAGACGCTGACGGGCAACACCATCGAGCAGGTCTCCCGCCGCGCCAAGCACGCGGTGTTTCGGCTATCGAGCGGGCACCGCATGATCGTCCAGCCGCGCATGACAGGATCGTTTTTGGTGCATGAGAAGTCGTTGACGCGCGCGGAGCGGAAGTACTCGGTACTACTGTGCACGCTGAGCGACGGCCGCGTCCTCGTCTACCGCGACGTGCGGCGCCTCGGCACGATCTGGTTGCTCGATGAGGAAGGGTGGATTGCCTACACGGGACGGATCGGCCCCGAGCCGCTGGACGGGACGTTCACGCCCTTTGTGTTCGCCGACCGGCTCAAAGGCACGCGCACGGCGGTCAAGAAAGCCATCATGGATCAGCGGCGCGTCGCGGGCGTCGGCAACATCTACGCGAACGAAGCGCTGTTCGACGCGCGGCTCAATCCGGCGAAGCCCACCAACAAGCTGTCGCTCGAGGAGTTCGCCCGGCTGCACGCCGCGATCGTCGACGTACTGGAGCGCGCGCTCGCGTCATCCGGTACGACACTGCGCAATTACCGCACGGGCACCGGCGAGCCCGGCCGCTTTCAGTTCGAGCTGCGCGTCTACGGCCGGAAAGGGGAAAAGTGTGTGCGTTGCGGCAAGCGACTCACCGCAACGCACAAGATCGATCTGCGCGCGACCACCTTCTGCCCGTACTGCCAGCGTTAATCCACAAACGCCCACAACAACGCCCGGCTCTGCCGATCGAGCGCCGCCGGCTTGCCGAGGTGATACAAATCCCCCGTCACATCACGGATGAGCAAGCCACCGTGGGGCAGCGTGCGCGGCCAGTCATCGAGCCGCGTCTGGAAAGCCCGTGGCCCCTGCTTGGTCTCGACACGCCAGTGCCGGATCTCGACTTCTTCTTCGATCTCCAACACCCGCGTCATCTCGAACACGAACCCGGCCAGCGCGAGCGCGCCTTCGAGCGCCGCGCGTGACGTGGGATCGAGCTCGGCGGGGTCGCGCACCAGGGCGAACTCCTCCTCATCCGCGTCGCGCAGCGAGAGGTAGTGCCCGGGCTCGGACCACGGGAAGCAACGCCGCACCCACACGGCGCGCTCCTCGTCGCCCCGAATCGCCCAGAGGCGGCCGTCGGGGCGCTGCTCCAAGGCGAGCGAGCTTCCTGGGGCCCTCACCATCGTCG
>DATHDT010000449.1:0-2571 GCA_035318905.1 Gemmatimonadales bacterium
ACGCGCGCCGCGGGGAAACCCGAAAAGTCGAGGTCGTCCCGGTCGCCGACGAAGCGGGCGGCGAGGGTCGCCGTACCGCGATGACCCAGGCCCGCGGTGACACGCACGGAGCCGGCATTGGTGGGCCGGCGGATCAGGCGCTTGCCCGTCTCGAACGTGGGGTCCCCCCCGCCATCCAGCACGCGGGTGTCGAGGTAGGTGTACGCGACGGACGCCACGACGCCAGGTCGCACGACGTAGTCAATCTGGACTTCCGCCCCGCTCGAGCGCGCCGCCGCGATGTTCACGTAGTTCGGCGTGCGGGAGAAGTCGTAGACGACCAGGTCCGAAAAGCGCTGATTGAAATACGTCACGGCGAGCGACAGGCTCGTGCCCGGTACGGTGTGCTCGATCCCGCCTTCCCAGCTGAACGAACGCTCAGGCTTCAGGTTCGGGTTACCCACGACGAACCCGGTCGAGTACGCCTCGAGAAAGGTCGGCTCCTTGAAGCCGGTCCCCGCGCCCGCCCGCAGCCGGGTGGCCGCATCGAGGCGCCACGCGACCCCTGCCCGCCACGTCGCAAACGTGCCGAACTGCTGATTGTCCTCGAGCCGGGCGCCCACATTCCCGGAGACCGCGCGACCACTTCCCGCGAGCCACTGCGCGAACAGGCCCCTAGTCGACCGGGTGCGATTCAGCGGCGCGCCGCTGCAATCGAAGAACGACCCTCCCGAGTAGAACTGGCAGGCATCGGTATGGCGTAGCCGGGCGTCCTCCAGCGCGACGCCCGCGGTGATCAGCGCCGACGGACCCGCTTGCCAATTGACTCGCACCTCGCCGCCGCGGCGGCGTACGCGATCTCGCGAATGAAAGATCAACGTCGTGTCACCGGGGGCGTCGGGGTCGTCATCGAGCCGCCCGTCGGTGTCGCTCGTCCCGAGGAGCACGCGCGTCTCGAGGCGTGATGTGATGTGCCGGCCCAAGTCCACGGACACCGCGGGGCCGCGGTCGGTGGCGAACTGGTTCGCATCGACGACCTGGCCCGCGCCGTCTGTCGGGTAGTGAAAGACTGCGTCGCCGTGGCGCGCGGTGATCGACGCGTCGGTGCGCGCGTCCGGCTGGAAGCGAAGCCGCGCCGTGACGACTTCGTTGCGGTAGTTGTTGTTCACCGGGTAGACGCCGTCGGACGCGAAGCGCGAGGCGCCCAGGGAGTACCCGAGTCGAGTGGTCCCGCCGGTGACCGTGCCACCGAAGCGGCTGGCGCCGTAACTCCCAGCCCCGGCCTCGACATCCACACGCGGCAAGGCGCCCCGCCCTCCGAGACCGGTCCGTGTGAAGATCTGAACGACTCCGGCGACGGCATCGGAACCATAGAGCACGCTGACAGGGCCCCGCACGATCTCGATTCGCTCGACGTCGTCGGTGGTCAAATGCGCAAACGTGTACGCGCCGCCGGGCTGATTCAGGGGCACGCCGTCGAGCAGCACCTTCACGTAGTCGCTCTCACCGCCGCGGAGGAACAGCGACGTTTGGCTCCCGGCTCCGTTGCTCTCGACGACGCTCGCTCCCAAGGTCTCGCGCAGTGCCTCGGCGACCGTGCGGACGCCCCGCGCCCGCAGAGTCTCTCCGTTGATCACCGTCACGGCGGCGGTGACCGCGTCGGCGGGGACCGGGACACGCGTCGCGGTCACGACCACGGGCTTCAGGACGACCGTGTCCTGCACGGCGAGCGCGAGCAGCAGGAGAAGGGCGGTCATGCGGGCTCCTTGGGTTGACGAAGGGGAATCATCTGGGGATGCCCATCGAAGGGCTCGATCGCGACGGGCCAGGCGAAGACGCGCTCGACGGTCTCTCGGGTGAGCACCGTCCGGGGCGTGCCCTGGGCCGCGGTCTGGCCGTCGGCCAGCAGCAGGACGCGATCCGCGAAGCGAGCGGCAAGGTTCACGTGATGCGTGATCATGAGGACCGCGAGTCCACCGGCGTCGACGAGGCCTCGGGCCAGCTCGAATAGCTCCATTTCATGGCGCACGTCGAGCGACGCGGTCGGCTCATCGAGGACGAGCAGACTCGGCTCCTGCGCGAGCGCCCGGGCCAGCCGGACCCGCTGGTACTCGCCGCCCGACAGCGTCCAGATCCAGCGATCGGCGAGGCGAAGCGCGTCGCACCGCTCGAGCGCACGCGTGACGGCCTCGCGGTCGACGGGACGCTCGGCGCCCCACAGCGACAGGTGCGGATAGCGGCCGAGCAAGACGGTCTCGCGCACCTGTTGCGGGAACAGATTGTCTTCCCGTTGCGCCACAACTCCCACAATCCGAGCCAAGTCCCGTCGGGACCACGCGGCGGCCGCGCGGCCCGCGATCTCCGCCGTCCCCTCCCCCGTCGCCGGGGTGGTGAGTCCCAACGCCACGCGAATGAGCGTCGTCTTGCCGCTGCCGTTGGGGCCGAGCACGGCGTGGAACTCGCCCGCGCGGATTTCGAGCGAAACGTCCCGCAACGCGTCGCCCAGGGCGCCGGGGTAGCGGTACGTCACCCGCTGCACGGAGAGCAACGGCGCCGCGGTGCTCATCCGCGGGGGCCCCCCCCCAAGATCGG
>DATHDT010000450.1:0-8222 GCA_035318905.1 Gemmatimonadales bacterium
TTTCATTTTCTCGGCGTACTTCCGGTGACTATCCACGTTCGCCGGATTCACGCCAAAGGGCTGTACACCCGCTTCTCGAAACGTCGCTATCTCATCGCGCACGGCGGAGAGTTGGCGGTTTCAGCCGGGGGTGTTGTTGCCCGGATAAAAGATCAGGGTCACGGGCCCCGATTTCAGCAGGTCCGCCGTCTTGTAGGTCCGGCCGTCCGACGCCTGCGCCGTGAATGCCGGCGCCTTGGCGCCCACCGCCAACGGTTCGCTCATGCGTTCGTCCTCGTGTTCAGACCGCTCACGCTGCGCCGCTGCTCGAGCAGCTCGAGCCACTCCAGGGGAATCCGCATCCCGCCGAGCGGCGCGTGGTTACCGCCGAATTCGGTGTCGCCGTGCCAATCGGACCCGCCGCTGATGCCGAGCCCGAGCCGCTCCGCGATGCGCGTGAGCCGCTGCTCGACGGACGGGGCGTGGCTGGGATGGCGCACCTCCAACCCGTCGAGGCCCTGCTCCTGGAACTGACGCAGCTGCCCTTCTGTGCCGTGGTCTCCCAGGTGCGCCGCGACGGCCACCGCACCCACCGAGTGCAGAAGGTCCGCGACATCGGAGAGCCGGGGGAGCGGCTTTTCGACGTACGCGGGACGTCCGCGTCCGAGGTAGCGGCCGAACGCTTCGCTGATGTTGTCCGATGCCTCGCACTCGACCAGCGCGCGCGCGACGTGCGGCCGCCCCACCGCGCCGCCTTTCGCCTGAGCGTCTACGTCGCTCAGCGCGATCGGCACGCCCAGCCCTTGCAGCTTGGCGACGATCTGCTCGCCGCGCCGGCGGCGAGCGGCGCGGGTCTCCTTGAGAAACGCTTCGAGGGCCGCGTCGCCGAGGGGCAGGAAGTAGCCGAGCAGGTGCAGCTCGCCCCATGGCGCCTTGACGCTGAATTCGCATCCCGGCACGACGCGGACGCCGAGGCGAGCGCCTTCATTGGCCGCGGCCGCGACGCCGTCGGTCGTATCGTGATCGGTGAGCGCGATCGCGGTCAGCCCCGCCTGCTGCGCGCGTTGCGCCACCTCCGCGGGGGCGCATTCCCCGTCCGAAGCCGTGGAGTGACAATGCAGGTCAACGTGCACCGTACACGGCCTCCGGCGACGTCCACCCCGGCTGGGAGTGGTGGAAGAGCGTCAGCAGCTGGCGGTCCGACAGCTCGGTGAGCGCGCGGTCGGGGGAGCGATGACCGACGGGCGCGTAGCGCGTGATCCGCTCCTTGCGCTGCGGACCGGTGCCGAGCTGGAACACCAGTGCGAACTGGTCGCGCCCGTACACGTTCAGTTTGCCCGACGGGGACACCTCCCAGGTCTCGCCGTCGACCACGACCTTGCGCCTCATCGCGCGGGCGCCGGGATCGAGACCTCACTCCACAGCTCCCAAGCGTCGGGAGCGTACGTGGCGAGACTCTGGAGACGCTTCTCAAGCTGGATTTCCTCGGGCAGGCGCGACGCTTGCGCGCGGTGCGACATCTCCGTCGGACTCTCGGAGAACTCGATGAAGAGCCGCGGGTCCTTGGCGTTGCGGAAGACCCAGATACGCTGGCCGCGGGCGTCGGCGAACTGGCACAGCTCCCGGAGGGTGCTCAGGTACTCCGCCTCGTTGGGCGCGGGCACGCGCACGCGCGCGGCCGTGAGGACTTTGGGCATGTTCACACCGCTCCCTCTGGGAACTCCTGCAACATCTTCTTGACGTCGGCGAGGAACCGATCGGCGTCGGCGCCGTCCACGATGCGGTGATCGTACGACATCGTGAGCATTCCCATCGTGCGGATCGCGATCGTGTCGCTGCCGTCCGGCAGCGTCACGACTTTGGGGCGTTTCTCGATCGCCCCGACGCCGAGGATCGCGACCTGCGGCTGATTGATGATCGGGATGCCGGCGAAGGGCCCGAACCCGCCCGGGTTCGTGATCGTGAACGTGCCGCGCTGGATGTCGTCGGGCAACAGCTTCTTGGTGCGGGCGCGCTCGCCCAGATCGGCGATGGCACGGGCGATCCCCGTCAACGACAGCGCATCGGC
Organism: Gemmatimonadales bacterium; assembly: GCA_035318905.1. Lineage (GTDB taxonomy): Bacteria > Gemmatimonadota > Gemmatimonadetes > Gemmatimonadales > GWC2-71-9 > 20CM-2-65-7. Next base: position 2,048 of record DATHDT010000450.1, read on the forward strand.
GTTTTTGATCACCGGGACGATGAGGCCCCAGTCGAGGGCCACGGCAATGCCGATGTTGACGTCGGCCCGGTAGATCGTGCTGTCGCCCGAGACGGCAGCGTTCACGACAGGATGCTTGCGCAGGTTCTGCGCGCAGGCCTTCACGATGTACGACAGGAACGTGGGCTTCTCCGTCGCCTTGGCGCGGAGTTGCGCCACGCGCGTGAAGTCGACCTCGAAGAAGCTCGCCACGTGCGCCGACGCGCGCCGTGACATGATCATGTGGTCGGCGGTGATCTTGCGGATCTTGGACCACGGTTCGACACGATCGCCGGGCCAGGGCTCGACGCTGGGAGCCGGGAGCTGGGGGCCGGGAGCTGGGGCCACGCTTGCCGGACCACGCTCGATGAAGCCGAGGATGTCCTGCTTGGTGACGCGGCCCGCGAAGCCACTCCCCGGAATCGTCGAGATGTCGACGCGATGCTCGGCGGCGATCTTTCGCACCAGGGGAGTGGATTTCTTGCGTAGCCGTTCTTCGGCTGTCTCGGCGCCGTCGCCCTTAGGTGTCACGGGGACGGGGAACGGGGGACGGGAGACGGGGGCAGCGGGAGCCGGCGGCGGCGGCGAGGCCGCGGCGGCCCCGGGAGCAGCGGGTGCCCGCTGGGCTGCTGCGACCGGGGCTGCCGCGGACGAAGCCGTCGCGGTCTTGTCGGTCTCAAGAACAGCCACGAGCGTCTGCACGGGGACCGTCTGACCCTCCTGAACCTTGATCTCCGCCAGCACTCCAGCAGTGGGCGCCGGGATCTCGGCGTCCACCTTGTCGGTCGAGATCTCGAACAGGGGTTCGTCGCGCTTCACCTCGTCGCCGACCTTCTTGAGCCACTTGCTCAAGGTGCCTTCGGCGATCGACTCCCCCATTTGCGGCATCAGCACGTCTACGCGAGCCATTGTCTCTCCGTCAGTATGCGGCAAGCCACCGTGAGGCCTTCACGATGTCTTCGGTCTGAGGCAGCACGAAATCTTCCAGGGTCGGCGCGTAGGGCAGCGGCACATCGTGCGCCGTCACTCGCATGATCGGCCCGTCGAGCCATTCGAACGCCTGCTCGTTGATGCGGGCCGCGATCTCGCCGGCGATCCCGCCAGTGCGCGTGTCCTCGTGAACGATGAGGACCTTGTTCGTTTTCTGCACGGTCCGCATGATCGCGGCGTTGTCCAGCGGCAACAACGTGCGCAGGTCCAGCACCTCGACCGACAGACCGTCTTCCTTCTCGAGTTGATCGGCCGCCTCGAGCGACTTCCACAGGGTCGCGCCGTACGTGATGATCGACAGGTGCTTCCCTTCCCGCGCGAGCCGCGCCTGGCCGATCGGCGTGAGGATTTCTTCGCCCTCGGGCAGCTGTTCCTTGATGCGGCGGTACAGCCACTTGTGCTCGAGATAGAGGACCGGGTCCTCGTCGCGGATCGAGCTCTTGATCAGCCCCTTCGCGTCCCGGACGGTGGCCGGATACACAATCTTGAGCCCGGGCGTGTGGAGGAACGCCGCCTCCGGGTTCTGCGAGTGAAACGGACCACCGCGCACGTACCCGCCGCAGGGGCCGCGCACCACCATCGGCGTCGACAGTCCGGCGCGGTAACGCGCGGTCGCGACGTAGTTCGTCAGGATGTCGTAGGCGCAGGAGATGAAGTCGATGAACTGCATCTCGGCCACGGGCCGGAGGCCCATGTGCGCCGCGCCCGCCGCCGCGCCGACGATCGCCGCTTCCGAAATCGGCGTGTCGATCACGCGCGACTCACCGAACCGCTTCGCGAAGCCGTCGGTGACCTTGAACGCGCCGCCGTAGGCGCCGACGTCTTCGCCGAGGATGAAGACGCGCTCGTCGCGCTCCATCTCTTCCCACATCCCCTGGCGCAGGGCTTCGAGAAACGTGACTTCGGGCATCAGGGCTGCCTCTCCCGCGGCCGCTTGGGGGCGAAGTCGATCGGCAGGTTCACAAGGACGCGCACCGGCTGCCCGTGCACCCAAGCAGACTTGAATCGAGACTTCCGAAACGCCTCCGCCGCGAAGCCGGCGAGCCGTGGCTCGAAGGCTGCGATGACCCGGATCGACGCCGGCTCGATGTTTCCCGCCTGGTCGACGATCCCTTGCAGGATGATGCGGCCACCACCAGTCCGCATCCCTGGAACATCAGGGTACTCGACCTGCGGCATCGACAACAGGACTGGTGGCTCGTCAACCTTGTCCCGGACCCACACGCCCTGCGCCTCGAGGGAGTCAACGGTCGCAGCGCGCATTGAGTCCGGGGCGGCGAGGGGAGCTGGCCGCGCCACACCGGAGGGTGAGGAGCACCCGTAGAGCACCGTGGCCGCCAGGGCCACGCTCAGGGCGTTTTGAACCATGTCAAGGATTCCTCGGCGCGACGTTCAAGCCCATGCGGACGAGCACGCGCACCGGGCGTCCGCGGACACGTCCGGGTGTGTAGCGGGCCCCCCGGAGCATCTCCAGCGCGGGATCGACGAGCAACGGATCGGCCGTGTCCAAAACACGGATGCCGGGCTCCACGCGTCCCAGGGTATCCACCACGAACTCGAAGATCACTTTACCCGCGATGCCTCGGCGACGCAGACTGTCTGGATACGCGAGCCGCACCCCGCCGCGCAGCACCGGGGCGTCCCTCAGCGCGCTCGCGAGCCAGACGTATTGGGGGTCGCCCGGTCTGACGCTCGTATCCGCAACGATGACGCGTGGGAACTCGTTCTGCGCGGCCTGAGCACCTAGACCGCCTGCGCAAGCGTATGAGATCAAGGCCAACACGAAGAAGAGTCTCACGATGATCAAAGCGTTTTGAACCAAAGCTTGTCCGCCGCAGGCGGATCCACGTACACCCCCGGCAGCGCCGTCTCCGCCTCGGGGAGCGGCTCGTCGACGCAGGCGTCCGTCGCCTGATCGACCTCGACGCGCGTACGGTCGTCGATGTCGGTCAGGTCCGCCTCCGTCACCAAATCGGCACCGAGCAGGCGCTTCACATAGCGATCCACGGGATCATTTTCGCGCGCCCAACGCTCCAGCTCCTCCTTCGGCTGGTACGATTGGTCGTCGTGCTCGGCGTGACCCTTGCGACGGTACGTCTTGACCTCGATGAAATGCACACCCTTGCCGCGCCGGGCACGATCGACCGCGAACTTCGTGGCCTCGTACACGGCGAACACGTCGTTGCCATCCACCGTCACCGCGGGGATCCCGTACCCTTTGGCTTTGTCGACGAGATCGCGAACCGCGAACTGTTTTTCGGGAGGGGTGGAGTAGGCCCAGTGGTTGTATTCGCCGATGACGACGAGCGGCAGTCGCTGTACGGCTGCGAAGTTCAACCCCTCGTGGAATGCACCCGTCGACGTCCCGCCATCGCCGATGTACACGAGGCCGACGCGGGCTTCCCCGCGCATCTTGAACGTCATGGCGATCCCGGCCATCACGGGGATCATGTCGCCAAGATGCGAAATCTGGCCGAGGTACCCTTTTTCGAGGTCGTTGAAATGGACGTTGAGCTCGCGGCCGCGCGTCGGGCTCTCGGCCTTGGCCATGTACTGCCGCAGAATCTCAACGGGCTGGGCGCCCATCACGAGCAGCGAGCCCAGGTTCCGAATCAGCGGCGAGAGGATGTCCCGGTGCCGGCCCCGATCGAGCGCGTAGGCCGAGGCGACCGACTCCCCCTCCTGACCTAACGACCGGAAGAGCCCGCCGATCACCTTGCTCTGGCGGTACAGCGCGACGAGGCGCTCTTCCAGAGTCCGCGTCAGCCGCAAGTAGTAGTAGATCTCGAGCAGCTGATCCCGCGTCAGGACCGCCGGCAGGCCGGTCGGTAGAGTCGCGGGGATCGTCGAAGCAGGGGCGGCGCGCGGAGCCATGAGCTAAATTATAGTCGAAGGAGAGCTTATGGCGAACGTCAAGCTGAGAATCACCGGCATGACCTGCGGTCACTGCCTGGCCAAGGTCGAGCAGGCGCTCAAGGGCGTGAGCGGCGTCTATTGGGCGGTGGTCGACCTGCCGGACGGCGAGGCCGAAGTCGATTTCGACGACGATCAGGTGACACCCACGCAACTGATCGGCGCCGTGCAGCACGCCGGATACGGCGCGAAACTCAGCTAGTAGGCGCCCCGCACCTCGTGCGCCGGCTCGACGAGCCGGTGTACCTCGGCGAGAAAGCGCTTGGCGAGTTTGTCGAGCTCCGACTCTCCCACCTGATCGGTTGTCACATCCACGAACGTGTTGTGGCCACCCTCGGGACGCGCCGTAATCGCAACGCGGCCGAGCGAGCCGTGATACGCGCGACGGCGCGGCGATTCCTCCGCCGGCGCGAGCCGTCCGCTGAAAAACGCCTTGGCCGCGTCGAGCACGCGTTCAGGCGATGCGTTGGTGCGATGGAAGTACCGCATGCGTGTGCCGCCTCCGTATTCGCGCCCTAAGAGGACGCGCTCGGCTGTGTGTGCGTCCTTACAGGACGCGCCCGCGTCCAGCCCGGGCTCTCAGCCCGGGTTCCATCAGGTAGCCCACCCTGGTTTGAATCGCCGCAGCGACAGACTGTTGAGCACCACCGAGAGGCTGGACCACGCCATCGCCGCGCTCGCGAGCACCGGCGACAACAACCAGCCGGTGAACGGATAGAGGACCCCCGCCGCCACGGGAATCAGCACGACGTTGTACCCGAACGCCCACACGAGATTCACGCGGATCGTGCGCATCGTGCGGCGCGCGAGCGCGACCGCGGTGACCACGCCGCGCAAATCGCCGCGAATCAACGTGACGTCGGAGGCCTCCATCGCGATGTCGGTCCCCGTGCCGATGGCGATGCCGACATCGGCCTGCGCGAGGGCCGGGGCGTCGTTGATGCCGTCGCCCACCATGACGACGTGCTTGCCCTGGCGCTGCAGCTTCCTCACGATGTCCGCCTTCTGCGACGGCAGCACCTCGGCGAGCACCTCGTCGATCCCGATCTCCTTGGCGACCGCCTCCGCGCCCTTGCGCGAATCCCCCGACACCATCACGACCGGCAAGCCGAGACGCTTCAGGTGGGCGACCGCGTCCTTGGACGTCGGCTTGATCGGATCGGAGATCGCGATCACCGCGTAGACGGTGTTGTTGACGACGCAGATCACCGGCGAGCGTCCCTGCGCCGCGAGGCGATCGGCGTCTCCGCCCAGCGAGCCGAGCTCGAGGCTGCGCTCGCGCGCGTGCCGCAGCGAGATCACCTCGATGATGCGGCGGTCCACCGTGCCGCGAACGCCCCGCCCTTCCATCGCCGCGAACTTCTCGACCGGCAGGATCTCGACCTGCTTGTCCTTGGCCGCCTTGAGGATGGCCTGGGCCAGGGGGTGCTCGGAGCGTTGCTCGACGGCCGCCGCCCACTTGAGCACGTCGGCATGGCTGATCGGCGTGCCGTCGGGCCGGCGCGCGGTCATGATGTGCGTCACCGTAGGCTTGCCCTCGGTGATCGTCCCCGTCTTGTCGAGCAGCACCGTCTTGGCCTTGGCGAGGCGCTCGAGCGCTTCGCCGCTGCGAATCAAGATGCCGTACTCCGCGGCCTTCCCGGTGCCGACGAGAATCGCCGTGGGGGTCGCCAGGCCGAGCGCGCAGGGACACGCGATGATCAAGACGGTCACGAGCGCGATCGTGGCGAAGAGCACCGCCGGCGGCGGCCCGAAGTCGAACCACACGACGAACGCCACGATCGCGAGCGCAATCACGATCGGGACGAACACCCCGGCGACCCGGTCGGCGAGCTTCTGGATCGGCGCCTTGGTGGACTGCGCGTCCTCGACCAGCTGCACGATCTGTCCGAGCGCGGTGTCTTTGCCGACCCGCGTCGCCCGGAACGTGACGCTGCCCGTCGTGTTGATCGTACCGCCGATGACCTCGTCCCCCGGCTTCTTGGCGACGGGGATCGGCTCGCCGGTCAGCATTGACTCGTTGATCGCCGACGCGCCCTCAGTGACGATGCCGTCGACGGCGACTTTCTCCCCCGGTTTGACGATCAGGAGATCGCCGACGACGACGGCTTCGACCGAGATGTCGGTTTCCTTGCCCTCTCGCATGACGTGGGCGGTCTTGGGACGCAGCCCGGCAAGATGGCGGATCGCCTCGGAGGTGCGGCCCTTGGCGCGGGCTTCGAGCAGACGCCCGAGAAGAATCAGCGCGATGATC
>DATHDT010000451.1:0-8937 GCA_035318905.1 Gemmatimonadales bacterium
GGCGGCCGAAGCGCTCGTGCGCGCGGCGCGCGCGCTCCGGCCCCTCGGTTACGGCTTGTTGATCCATGACGCGTATCGGCCGTGGTACGTGACGAAGGTGTTCTGGGACGCGACGCCCCCGGAGTCTCGTTGGCTCGTGGCGAATCCGGCGCGCGGCTCGAAGCATAATCGTGGAGCGGCGGTGGACATCACGCTGTACGATCTCGCGACCGGCGCGCCGATCGAGATGCCGTCCACCTACGATGAAGCGACGGTGCGGGCGCTCTCCGACTATCCCGGCGGCACGTCGCGGCAGCGTTGGCACCGGGCGCTGCTGCGCCGAGTGCTCGAGGCCGAGGGGTTCACGGTGAATCCGACCGAGTGGTGGCATTTCGATTACCGCGACTGGCAACGGTATCAGATCCTCAACGTCCGGTTCGAGAACATCAAATGACAGCGCTCATGTGGCTCGCGGCGATCCTCGCGGGACTGGTCCACGTGTTGATCTTCTGCATGGAGAGCGTGCTGTGGACCACGCCCGGGGTCCGCGCGCGCTTTCGCCAGAGCCCGGAGCAGGCGGAAGCGACGAGACTGTTCGCGTTCAACCAGGGTTTCTACAACCTGTTCTTGGCGCTCGGCACATTCGCGGGCCTCGCCGCGGTCCTGACAGGTCATCCCCGCGTCGGGTGGACGCTCGTCTATTGGAATTGCGCCTTCATGTTGGGCGCGGCATTCGTCCTGGCGGCGTCGGCACCAGGCATGCGCCGCGGCGCCGTCATCCAGGGAGCGGCGCCGTTCTTGTTCTTCGCGGTGGCAGCAGTGCGGTGGGCGATGTGAATCCGATCGCCAGGAAACTCCTGCGGTCCACCGTCTTGACGGGGATCAGCGACGGCCTCTTCTCGTCCGTATTGGTCACCGTCTTCTACGGATCGACGTTCGCGGCCTTGTGGCGGGGGGTCGCATCCACGCTCCTCGGCAGGTCGGCGTTAGACGGTGGCATGGCGGTCGCACTCTACGGACTCCTGATGCACTTCTGCGTCGCGTTCGGGTGGTCGGCCGTGTTCCTATTCATTGTGATGCGGATGGGCTGGGTGCAACGGCTCCTCGCGGGTCCCTACGGCGTGGTCAAGGTCGCGGCGCTCTACGGGCCGTTCGTCTGGCTCATGATGTCGCTGGTGGTGATTCCCCTTCTCGTAGGTCACTGGACGTACTCGTACCGCTGGTGGGTTCAGCTGATCGGCCACTTCCCGTTCGTCGGGATCCCGATCGTCTGGTCGATCGGCAAGGACGCCTCCCCATGATCAAACCCTTCTCGCGTGTCGCGCTCGTGCTCTTGTCGGTACTCGGGTGCGCGGAGCTGGGCGCGCTGCTGGCCTTCCAACAAGGCATGGCCCGGGAGTTTCACGAATCCGGCATCAGCATCAACATCACCAACGCCTACCTGACGGTTACGTTGGCGAACACGGCGGCCGATAGTCTTCCCGAGATCGAGAAAGCCGCCTACGCCCGCCGAGTCGCCGAGTACGTCCGCGATCATTACCCCAAGTACAGTTCGCTGACGAGCATCGACGTGCGGTTCGCCAGCGTTACCAAGACGGGTCCCGTCACGTACAGCCAGTCGTCGGCGGGCTACCATTTCACGCCCGCGGACCTCGGACCTCCAAACGTCTCGGCGGAGCACACCGTTTCATCCTGAGGACGGAGGCTTCACCTGCCCGCATTAGTCCCTTCGAGCGATACCGTGGGACCACCCCCGGCGTGATACTACCAGCCTATGTCCTTCGCGATCTACATCACCGGATTCCTGATCCTCATCGGTGGCGTGGCGTGGGCTCTCGTGCGGGCGGGGGTGTCCACCGTCTACGTGATCATCACGTGCGTCATCTTGCTGGGCATCGGGATGATGAAAGCCGTGACCCACGGACGGGCTAAGGACCCCGCCTGAGGATCGGGTAGGTCTTCGCCCCCGCCAGCACGTCGTCCAGCACATTCCAATCGACCACCCCGTCGTCGGATCGCGGCTCGAGCAGCGTAAACGCCAGCCGGCCCAAGGGTTGGTGAACCACTACGACTACTGTGCTCTCCGGCAACGTGACTTCCGCGGTTTCCCACCGGCCGAACAACGTCCGCTCCTTGTGTCCCTGGAATTCCGTGCTGGCCGTGGCCTGGGAATCGATCGTGAACCGCTCGACCGTCCGCGTCTGAGCCTGGGTGAGCCGTTCGAGCCGCACCCCGTGGGTTTCCAGCAGGGCAATGACCTTCTTCAGGTCGGCGGGCACATAGTAGAACGCCGGAGCTACCGTCGTCTCGGTTGGCCGGAACGTCTGGAACTCGGGCATCCGCTCCGGGCGCCGCACCTCGAGCCGCCGGAAGAGCCGCTCCCCCGTACTCGGATTCCGGTCCTCGGCGACCTCCCCAACCAGGATCGCTACCGAGTCGGTCCGCTGGAATTCCTCCCGCAGCGATAGCGTCTGGCCCGTCACGTCGGTCGAGTCGGCAGCCGTCACGACGCGCCGCAGCGTCGAGGCGTGTCCCCGCGCGTAGCCGAGGATCTCCTCGAGGAAGCGGTAGGTGGCCCTGATGCGCTCCTCGAACGTGGCGTAGGAATAGGCTTCGGACAGGATGGCGAAGCGGTTCCGGAGCCCCACGTAGTTGTTGTTGAACCGCGGCCGGGCGTCGAAGCTGTACCAACCCCGTTCCACGCCCTGCTCCCGGGGGCCCGGGAAGTCACCGTAGTAGTAGAAGTCCCAGCCGTCGCGCCGTTTGATCGCCCGGGTGACCGCCGGGAGCCAGTCGTTCCGCTCGAGGCGCACGATGCCGCTGTCGGTATTGGGGTGGAGGGGCGGGGCGTAGGTCAGGTGATAGCCGTGGAACGACCCGTCCGTCGTGTGCAGGTCGATCGCCAGCTGGGGGTCATAGTCCCGGAACAGCGCCACCAGCGAGCGCGCCTCGGGAGATTCGAGCTTCATGTGATCCCGGTTCAGGTCGAGCCCCTGGGCGTTGGCGCGCTGTCCCGTCCCGCCGACGGGGCCGTTCTGGGGCCCCCGATTCGTCAGCCGCACGCGTTCGTTGCCGTCGGCGTTGTAGATCGGGGCGATCAGGAGCACTAGCGAGTCGAACCAGGCCGCGTGGTCCCCACGGGCCAGGGCCCGCAGCAGCATCTGGGTGGCTTCTTTCCCCTCCACCTCGCCGGCGTGGATGTTCGCCTGAATGAAGACGCGGACCTTGCCGCTGGCCCGGACCGCCGCCGGACTGGCATCCCGCACCCTCCCAACGACCACCAGGGGCAGCGCCCGTCCTTCCATCGTGTAGCCGAACGTGGTCGGATGCAGCAGACGCGGGGCTGTGGCGCTCACGCGACGTACGAACTCCATGACGTCGGCGTAGGAGCTCGTCTCCCGGTAACCGGTTCGCTCGGGTCGAGTGCGAAGGGGAGCTGCGGCAGGCGTCTGTCCGGCGGCGCCGGTCGACCACACGACGGCCAGGAGGAGGGAAGTGCGCGTCGATCGCATGCGTCAAATCTAGCGCGCGCAGCGAGAAGTGGCTTACATACAGAGTCCCCTCCAACCCAGCAGGATTTCTGTGAGCAGATTCTCCGAGCGCCTCGCCGCGTGGCGCGCCAGCGTCGCCAACTTTCTCAAATCTTCCATCGGTAGTGTCGCGTGGTCGCCGCCGCCCTGGGTCGCAAGCTTGCGAGAAAAAGAGCACGCGTTGCGTGCGCGCGCCGCGGCGAACCCGCGCCTCTTCAGACGCAACGCGTTGCTCGTCGCGCTGGGTCTCGTGGGGCTGTGGACCGGCGTCGTGCTGTGGCGCAATCGGCCGCGCGGCGTCCGCATCGATTTCTCCGTCGCGGCACCGAACGCGACGAACCTCACCGTGGACAATCCCAAGCCCGAGCCGCTGCGCGTGCACTTCGAGACGTCGGTCGCGCCGCTCGAGACCGTGGGGAAAATCATCACGACGGGCGTGGAGATCTCGCCGGAGCTCGCGGGAACGTGGCGGTGGGTGGGGGACAGGGATCTGCAGTTCCTGCCCGAGAACGACTGGCCCGTCGGGAAGCGGTTCAGCGTGTCGTTCAGCGGCAAGGGATTCGTGGCGCCCTCGGTCAAGCTCGAGAACTACGGATTCGATTTTGTCACCGCGCCGTTCGTTGCGACCCTCACCTCGGCGGAGTTCTATCAGGACCCGCAGCAGCCCCAGCTGAAGCAGGTCCTCGTGAAGTTCACGTTCACCCACCCGGTCGACACGGCGTCGCTGCGGAGTAGCGTCTCGCTCAAACTGGAAGGCCCGAGCGGCGGCTTCCTGCAAGGTCTGCGCTCGATTCCGTTCACCGTGGCCGTGGACAAGAAGGGCCTCAGCGGGTCGATCCTCTCGAGCTCGCTCCCGATTCCAGACAAGACATCGATGATGCGCGTGACGGTCGACGCCGGCGTGCGCTCGAGCCGCGGTGGCCCCGGCACGGAGCAGCCGGTCGAGGAGCGCGTCCAGATCCCCGGGCTCTTCAGTCTCGCCGTGCAGGACGCGCAGCTCACGCTCGTGCGCAACGCGCGCTACGAGCCCGAGCAGGTGCTCGTGCTCGCGACCACCGCGGATGTAGGCGAAAAGGACATTCAGCAAAGCGTGTCGGCGTGGATCCTGCCGATCTACAATCCGACGACGCCGGTGGCGCAACGGACACGGCCCTACGTGTGGGACCGCCCTGACATCATCGACGCCACCATCCTCAAGGAAGCGACGCCGCTGCCGTTGCAAGCGGTGCCCGCGGAGCGCGAGTACACCTCGCGCCAGGCGTTCCGCTATGACGCCGAGCCGGGCCGCTACGTCTACGTGCGTGTGACGAAGGGTCTGCGGTCATACGGCGGCTACGTGCTCGAGAAGACCTGGGACCGCACCGCCTGGATTCCGCCGTTCCCCAAGGAGGTCAAAGTGCTCGGCAGCGGCTCGCTGCTCAGTATCTCCGGCGACCGCCGCATTTCGATCTACAGCCGCGACATCCCCTCTCTCGTCGTCGACGTGGGGCGTGTGCTGCCGAATCAGCTCCAGCATCTCGTCACGCAGACGAACCTGATCTTCGGCAATACGCAGTTCAACAACTACAACTTCGACGAGGCGAACCTCACGGCCCGCCAGAGCGACACGATCCCGATTCCGGCGCAGGGCCCCGGCAAGCCGCACTATCAGCCCCTCGATCTCACGCCGTACCTCGCGGGCGGCGCGGGCCCGCGCGGGCTCTTCTTGCTCACTGTCCAGGGCTACGACCCCGTCTCCAGGCGTCTCGCCGGGCCGCAGGATCGACGCCTGATGCTGCTCACCGACCTCGGGATTCTCGCCAAGCAGGGCGCCGCGGGCGGGCAAGACGTCTTCGTGCAGTCGTTACGCACGGGGTTGCCGGTCACGGGTGTCACCGTGGACGTGGTGGGGAAGAACGGTCTCACCGTGCTCTCGGCGGAGACCGACGCGGACGGTCACGTGCGGTTCCCGAGTCTCAAGTCGTTCGAGCAGGAGCGGACGCCGGTGCTCTACACGGCGCGGAGCGGCGAGGATGTGGCGTTCCTGCCGATGGACCGCTCCGATCGCGAGCTCGATCTCTCGCGTTTCGACGTCGGCGGCGTCTCGAACGCCGTGCAGGCCGACCGCCTCTCGGCTTATCTGTTCTCCGATCGCGGGGTCTACCGCCCCGGCGATGCGTTCCACGTCGGCGTGATCGTGAAGCCCGCCGATTGGTCGACGCCCCTGGCCGGCATTCCGCTCGAAGTGGTGATCAACGATGCGCGCGGTCTCGAGGTGAAGCGGCAACGCATCCGCCTCTCGGCCCAGGGCTTCGAGGAAATCGCGTACACGACGGCCGAGACGTCGCCCACGGGAGCGTGGACGGTGTCCCTCTACATCGTGAAGGACAATCGCGCGAACGCGCTGCTCGGCACCGTGACGGTGCAGGTGCGCGAGTTCCAGCCCGATCGCATGGTGATGACCGCGCACCTCTCGACCGAATCGATGAACGGCTGGGTCTCGTCCGAGGGTCTCAGCGCGCGCATCACCCTCAAGAACCTGTTCGGCACGCCGGCGGCGAGCCGCCGCGTCACCGCGATGGTGCAGTTGACGCCCGGGTTCCCCACGCTGCGCGGTCTCGAGGACTATCGCTTCAGTGATCCGCAGAAGGCCAAGGAGACCTACTCCGACGATCTGCCGGCGACGACCACCGATGGCAGCGGCGAGGCGGAGTTCAGCCTCGGCCTGGAGCGCTTCGGCGCGGCGACCTATCGCGTGCGCGTGATCACGGAGGGATACGAGGCCGAGGGTGGGCGCAGCGTCACCGCCGAGGCGGGCGCCGTCGTGTCGAATCAGGCGTTCCTCGTGGGTTACAAACCCGATGGGGACCTGCGCTATCTCCACAAGGACGGCGTGCGGACAGTGGAGTTCATCGCCGTGGGGCCCGACGCGAAGCGAATCGCCGCCAGTCGCCTGCGGCTGGCGCGCATTCGCGTCAGCTACGTCTCGGTGCTCCAGCGCCAGTACGACGGCACGTACAAGTATCAGTCGGTCAAGAAGGAAATCCCGTTGAGCGACACGGCGTTCGCGATCGCGGCCACGGGACAGACCGTTCCCCTCCGGACCGAAGAGCCCGGCGACTTCGCGCTCGTGGTACGCGACTCGGCGGGCACCGAGCTGTCGCGCGTGGATTACAACGTGGCGGGCGCGGCCAATCTCACACGCTCACTTGAACGCAACGCCGAGCTGCAGCTGACGCTCGATAAAGCCGACTACGGACCCGAAGAGACGATCGAGCTTCAGGTCCAGGCGCCGTACACCGGCGCGGGGTTGATCACGATCGAGCGCGACCGCGTCTACGCCTGGCGCTGGTTCCGCGCCACGACGACCAGCTCGGTGCAGCGGATCACGCTGCCCGCGGGCGTCGAGGGCAACGGTTACGTCTCGGTGTCGTTCGTGCGCGACGTGAACTCCGACGAGGTCTTCACGGCGCCGCTCAGCTACGGCATCGCGCCGTTCTCGGTCAGCCTCGACCGGCGCAAGACGCGTATTTCGCTCGAGGCGCCCGATCTCGTGAAGCCCGGAGACCAGTTCCGGGTGCACTACCGCACCGACCGGCCTTCGCGCATCGCAGTCTTCGCGGTGGACGAAGGGATTCTCCAGGTCGCGGGATACCACACCCCCGATCCCCTCGGCTTCTTTTTCCAGAAGCGGGCCCTCGAGGTGCGCACGACGCAAATCCTCGACCTCATCCTGCCCGAGTTCGCGCAGTTGATGGCGGCCTCCGCGCCCGGCGGGGACCAGGAGGGCGCCCTCGGCAGGAACCTGAATCCTTTCAAGCGGAAGCGCGACAAGCCGGTGGCGTTCTGGTCCGGCGTGCGCGATGCCGGGCCCGACGGCGCCGACTTCACGTTCACGGTGCCCGACTACTTCAATGGCACGCTGCGGGTCATGGCCGTGGCGGTGAACGAGGACGCCGTCGCGGGCGTGGACACGAAATCGATCGTGCGCGGCGACTTCGTGCTGAATCCGAATGTCCCGTTCATGGTGGCGCCGGGTGACACGTTCGAGGTGAGCGTCGGCGTCGCGAATAACGTGGCGAATTCGGGGAAGGGCGCGCAGATCCAGATCGCGCTGCAGGCGCCGCCACAGCTCGAAGTGCTCGGTCCCGCCAGCACGATGCTGTCGATCGACGCGCTGCGCGAGGGCGCGGCGACGTTCCGGCTGCGCGCCCGCGAGCAGCTCGGCAACGCCGATCTCGCGTTCACGGCGCGGCTCGGCAACAAATCGGGCCGGATCGCGGCGTCCTTGAGCCTGCGGCCGTCCGTGGCGTATCGCACCGCGCTGACCGTGGGGAGCGTGCGCCCGGGCGGGGGCAGTGCCACGGTACAGGCCGATCGCGATCTCTATCCCGAGCTGCGCACGGTGCGCGCCGGCATGTCGGTCTTGCCGCTCGCGCTGGCGCATGGATTGACGGCGTATCTCGAGAAGTATCCCTATGGGTGCACCGAGCAGCTGGTGAGTCAGGGCGTGCCCGCGATGGTGCTGGCACGGCGGCCGGAGTTCGGCATCAGCGGCGCGCGGGCGACCGCGAGCCTCAGCAAGATCCTCGACATGCTGCGGTCGCGGCAGAATGAAGAAGGGGCGTACGGACTCTGGGCCGCCAACACGCACGTCGACGACTACGTGTCGGTCTACGCTCAGCACTTCTTGCTCGACGCGCGTGAGCACGGCTTTGACGTACCACGCGAAGTGCTGGGGCAGGGCGCCGGGTACCTCCAGCACCTCGCGGCCACCGAAGGCGCGAGCCTCTACGACGAGCGGACCCGCGCGTACGCGATCTATCTCCTCACGCGCCAGGGAGTGCTCACCACCGGGTATGCGACGTCGCTCGAGCAGCGGTTGCGGACGAATTACGCCAATGTCTGGCAGAGCGACCTCGCCGGCGCATTCCTGGCCGCCACCTATCAGCTGCTGCGCCAGGAGAGCCACGCGAGCACGCTGATCAACGCGTCTCGCTTCGGTCAGAAGCGCGTGGCCGCCTACGAGTTCTATGATGACGACCTGACGCACGACGCGATGCTGCTCTATCTCGTCGCGCGCCATTTCCCCGACCGGCTCTCGAGTCTCCGGGCCCAGGCGATCGACGCGATCGTGTCGCCCATCGAGCACGGCGCATACAACAGTCTTTCGAGCGCATACACGATCATGGCGCTGGATGCGTACGTGACCGCCACCGGTCCCGCCGCGAGCGGCCGGTTCACCGTGACCGAGACGCGCAAGGATGGATCGCGCGTGCCGCTGGCGCTCCCGGACGGCACGTTCCCGCAGGTGGACGTGTCCGCTGCCGCCCGCTCGGTGGGATTCTCGAGCGATGCCCTCGTGAACGCGTTCTATTCACTCGCGCAGGCGGGGTTCGATCGCACGATACCGACGAAGGAGTTCTCTCAAGGCTTGGAGGTGTTCCGA
>DATHDT010000452.1:0-3056 GCA_035318905.1 Gemmatimonadales bacterium
CGCGACGTCGCGGTATTCGGCGGCGCTCCGGCCCGTCACGATGGGCAAGGCCGGCCCCCACGCATCGCGCGCGTCGGGCAGCGTGTCGGCGGCGAGGCGACGAACCAGGTAGTCGTCGGGCCGCGGCACCGCGCCCACGAAGCGCTGCGCCACCCGCAGCCGTCCCGTCGGACTGGCGCTCGCGATCGCGCCCAGGGCGCTCACGGCCGAGAGGCGCGCGTCGTTGAAGGGATCGTTCTCGGCGCGCCGATAGGCCTGGACGAGCAGGTCCACGTCCCCGGCGTCGGGCCGGCGACCCAGCAGATCGGCGGCGACGCTGCGGACGGCGGGGTCGGCGTGCGTGATGAGCGCGCGCGCGCGCGTCGTGAGCAGGGTGTCGGACGCGGGGACGATGCGTTGGAGCGCCTGCAAGGCCTGCGCGACGACCCGGCCATCCGCATCCGTCAGCAAGGCTTCGAGCCTGGCCCGCGCACCCGCCGCGCCGAACGCCTCGGCTGCCACGCTGCGCCAGCGCCAGTCCGCATCACCCGCCACCTGCGCCGCGGCCGCCGAGCCGGCCCCGCTGTCGGCCTGGGCCAACGCGATCAGGGCCTGGCGCCGCAGCGTGAAGACGCTGCTCGTCAGCCGGGAACGCAGCGCCTGTAGCGCGGCGCCGCCGCGCAGGACGCCGAGGGTGGTCTCGGCCTGGACGGCCACGCCGACGTTCTGGTCGTTGACGAGCGGCGCCACCGCGGCGGCGAGGGCGGAGTCGCGGAAGGATCCGATCGCGCGAAGAGCGTTGATCCGCACCTGAGCGCTCTGGTCCTCGAGCAACGGCCGCAGCCGGTCCAGCGCGCCGCGGGCCTCGATGTGCGCGCTGTCGAGTAACGCTTTGGTCACACCGCGCGCGGCGACGGCGCGAATGTCGGTTTCGCGGTCTGCCAACGCCGCCACGAGCCGGGCCGCGCCGCGATGCGCCCGCAGCCGCCCGAGCGAGTACAGCGCTCGGCGGCGCGCGTCGACATCGGGCGCGTCGGCGAAGGCGATCAACTCGGTCACGGGCGCCCGCGTGCCCAGTCGCCAGGCCTCGAGCAGCGCCGCCGCCACGACGAGCGGTGTCGTCGGAGCACCCGGGGAGCCGGTCGCGATGATCTCGGTAAGGGCGCGGGCCCCCTCCTCCCCCCCGGTCTTGGCAATCGCCGTGACCGCCTCGAGCTCGGCGAGTCCCTGAGCCGCGACCGGCGCCGCCCGCACCAGCTGCAACAGCGCCGGGAGGGCGCGCGCATCTTTCAGCAGACCGAGCGCGAACGCGGCCGCGGCTTGAACCGGGGGGCTGGTGTCGTTGAGCGCGGGGAGCAGCAAGTCGACGGCGGCGGCGTCGCCGATGCGTCCCGCCGCGAGCGCCGCCTGGCGGCGCACAGCGGGATTCGGGTTGGCGAGCGCGTCGCGGATCACGGCGGCGTCGAAGCGTCGCGCATCGGCGGCCGCCAGCAGGCCCGCCAACTGTCCGACGAGCGTTTCGTCATTCGACGGCGTGGGCTGCTGGGCGGCGGCCGCCCGGAGCCCCGCGCCGAGCAATAGTAAAGGAAGGAGCGCGCTACAGACGTACCGGATCGGGGGTCGGCTCGAGCAGGTCACACACGTGCTCCGGAATACGAGAGAGGCCGTGCTGATGGTTGAGGGCGATGAGTGACGTCTCCGCGGTGGCGAGGAGCTCGCCCGTCTCCGCCCGCTCGACCGCGTATCCGAAGATGACCCGGCGCGTGGCCACGTCCCGCACCCAGCACCGCACCCGTATCATGTCGTCGTAGCGTGCCGCCAGACGGTAGCGCACGTGCACGTCGGTGACCGCGAGGAAAATGCCCTGCTGTTCCAACTCCTTGTAGGACACCCCTCGCTCGCGCAGGTGTTCCGTGCGCGCCATGTCCATCCAGATGAGATAGTTCGCGTGATAAACGAACCCCATCTGGTCGGTCTCGGAATAGTTGACGCGGGTGTGGACCGCGCTGATCACGCCTACTCCCCGTAGGGGATCCAGATGTTCTTCACTTCGGAGGCATGGCGCAGGAACTCGCGGCCTTCGCCCTGGCGAGGATCGAGCCAGTCGCGCGGCCGGGTCATGACCCACGTGCGTTTCATGTTGGCGGCGGACGCGAACTCCACCGCCTGGGCGCCGCCGGCGCCGCCGCAGTACCAGATGCCGTCCACGTCGTCGTGCTCGGCCAGGACCTTGGCCAGGGCGTCCTTGTCGCCGGTGACGACGTTCACGACGCCGTCCGGCAGGTCGGAGGTCTCGAGCACCGTGTAGAACTCGGTCGCCGCGATCGGATGCGCCTCGGAGGGGATGGCGACGACGGTGTTCCCGATCGCGATCGCCGGCGCCACCAGGGAGACGAAGCCGAGCAGCGGGTATTCCTGTGGCGCGACGAGTCCGAGCACGCCGACGGGCTCCTGCATCGCCAGCGTCACGCCGCGGATCGGCGTGTGGTGCACGGCGCCGTCCCACTTGTCGGCCCAGGCGGCGTAGGTGAACAGACGCGCGATGGCGGCGGCGACCTCCCGGGCCCCGGCGTCGGCTCCGCCGCCGGTGAGCGCGGCGATCCGGCCCGCGTATTCGTCGGCCCGGGTGGCCAGATTCTCGGCGATGTAATAGAGAATCTGCGCGCGCGTGTGCCCGCTCGCGCGCGCCCCCCCCCAGCCCTCGGCCGCGTGCGCCGCCTCGACGGCATTGCGGAGGTCCTTGCGGTTCCCCTCCCCAACTTCCCCGAGCACCCGACCGTCGGCGCCGACGATCTTGCGGGAGTAGCCCTGGTCGGGACGGGCCTGTTTGCCGCCGATGAACAACTTGTATGTCCGGTCAACTGGAGGTAGCGGCGCCTCGGGAGGCGAGATGCGGGATGGGGGATGCGTCGCTTCGGGCGCGGGTGCACGCATCCCGCTTCCCGCATCTCGCATCCCGTCCCACTCCGCCTTGAGATACTCGAACATCCCCTCGCGCCCGCCCTCTCTCCCGAACCCCGACTCCCGATACCCCCCGAACCCCGACGCCGCGTCGAACATGTTGGTGCAATTCACCC
>DATHDT010000453.1:0-2740 GCA_035318905.1 Gemmatimonadales bacterium
CCGGGGGGGCCATGTTAAGGGGTACGCCGACGGGGCGCCGGGGAGGGGCTCGCATCGCCAGTAATCTGCAGACAACGGTCCGCGATCTACAACGCCGCAAGGCACGAGGCCGCCGCGGTCTCGCCGTGCTCGAAGGCGTCAGACTGGTGGAAGAAGCGCTCGCGGCGGGCCTCGAGTTCGAGGGCGCGCTCGTCTCCCCCGACCTCGCTCGCACCACACGGGGCCAGTCGCTCGTCGCCGACCTCGCGAGTCATGCGATCACCGTCGAGGAGGTTGGCGTTCGCACCTTCGGCCAGCTCGCGGGTACCGAGACGCCGCAGGGGGTCCTCGCCGTCGTGGCGCCGCGCATTTGGACCGTCGCGGACGTGTCCCCCGCGCCGGGCGGGGCGGTGCTCGTGGTCGACGGCGTGCAGGATCCGGGAAACCTGGGGACGCTCATCCGCACCGCCCACGCGTTGGGTGCCGACGCGACCGTCCTCTTGCGGGGCACCGCCGACCCGATGAACGCGAAGGCGCTGCGCAGCGCGATGGGCGCCACGTTTCGTCACCCGGTCGTCCCACTCGACGACGCCCCATTCATCGCCTGGTCGCGGCAGCGTGGCCTCACGCTGTGGGCGGCCGCCGTCGACGGCGTGCCGCTCGCCCGCGCGCTGGACGGAAACGTGAAACGGGAGGAGCTCATCGCGGTGATCGTGGGGAACGAGGGGGCCGGCATCCGGCCGCAGCTCAATGCCGTCTCCGCGCAGCGCGTCGCGATTCCGCTGTCGCGCGGCGCCGAGTCGCTCAATGTCGCGGTCGCGGCGGGCATCCTGCTTTACGAGGTGTTGCGTGGGCGGTGAACCCATTCTGATCCTCGGCGCCGCCGTCCTCGGGCTCTGTCTTGGCAGCTTCCTCAACGTCTGCATCCTCCGGCTCTGGCACGAGGATCGCAAACGCCGCTCGCTGCTGCATCCGCCGTCCACCTGCCCGCAGTGCAAGCAGCGCATCGCCTGGCGCGACAACATCCCGGTGTTCTCGTGGCTCTGGCTGCGGGGCAAGTGCCGCTGGTGTCACAAGCCGATTTCCATGCAGTATCCGCTCATCGAAGCGTTCATCGGGCTCCTGTGGGTCGTGTCGCTCCTGGCGTACGGTCCCAGCGCCAAGGGCGTCGCCGCGGCGATCTTCGGGACCATCCTTCTGGGCATCGGGGTAATCGACGCCAGGCACAAGATCATTCCCGACGAGTTGAGCCTGGGCGGCCTGGTCATCGGGCTCGCGCTGTCCCTGGCGGGAGGATTCACGGCGCTCGTCGCCGCGCTCCTCGGGGCGGGCGTGGGCTGGGGCGTCCTGTGGATCGTGCGCGTGGCCGGCGGGTGGGTCTTCAATCAAGAGGCGATGGGCTGGGGTGACGTAAAAATGCTCGCGATGGTGGGGGCGTTCGTCGGGTGGAAGAACGCGTTGCTGACCATCTTCGTCGCAGCGCTGCTCGGCAGCGCGTTCTACCTCCCCCTGATGGCCATGAAGATCAAGCAATGGCGGCGCTACGAGCTGCCCTTCGGCGTCTTCCTCGCCCTCGGCGCGGCCGTGACCTTCGTCTTCGGGGACGCGATGATCTCGTGGTACGCTGACTTCCTGAAGGTTCACTGAGCCCCGATGGGCGATCCCTTCGCAGGTCTCTTCGACACCTCCGACATTCTGGAACGGGTGGGCATCGACCTCACGGCGCTGGCGCGCCGCGGCGATCTCGAGCCCGTGCGCTGCCGCGACGCCGAGATCGCCCGGGTCGTCGACATCCTCCTGCGCCAGGGGAAGAACAACCCCGGCCTCGTGGGCAAGGCCGGCGTGGGGAAGACCGCCATCGTCGAAGGACTCGCCCAGCGCATCGCATCGGGCGAGGTCCCGCCGGCCCTCAAGGACGCGCGCATCCTGCAGCTCGATCACGTGGCGCTCCTCGCGGGGACCGCCTTCCGGGGCCAGTACGAAGACCGGCTGCGCCGGCTCATCAGCGCCATGTCGGCGAACGCGGACCTGATCTTGTTCGTGGACGAGCTGCACAACCTGATCGGGCAGGGCACCGCGATGGGCGTCGCGATGGACGCGGCGAACATGCTCAAGCCCGCCCTGGTGCGCGGCGACATGCGTGTGATCGGCGCGACCACGGGCGAAGAGTACGACAAGTGGGTCCGCCAGGATCCCGCCCTCGAGCGCCGGTTCCAGCCGGTGACGATCGAAGAGCTGGACGCGATCCAGACGTGGGAAGTGCTGGTGGCGCGGCGGTCGCGCCTCGAGCGTCACCACGCCGTCGCGATCGCGGACGACGCCCTCAAGGCGGCGATCGTCCTCACCGACCGCTTCGTCCCCGAGCGTGCGCGTCCCGACAAGGCGATCGACGTGCTCGACGAAGCCTGCGCGCACGCGCAGGCCACCGCGCAAGTCTCTCCCGAGCTCGACCGGCTGATCCGCGAGCGGCGCAAGATCGAGGCATTGATCAAGCGCGGATTGACGGAGGAGCGAGCACCTGACGAGCCGATGCCCGATTTTGGCGCCGTGATCGATCAGGTCGTGGCGGACTTCCGGGAGATGATGGGTGGCACGAAAGCGCCGACGCCTCCTCCCGCGACTGTCGTGCAGCAGCGCCCGCCGACGCACGAAGAGCGCCGTGCCGAACTCGACCGCCTCCTCCGCGAGGAGCTCGAGCGGCAGGGGATCGTCGTGTCGGGCAAGGATGTCGCGCGCGTCGTCGCATCGGCGGTGGGCAAGG
>DATHDT010000454.1:0-3444 GCA_035318905.1 Gemmatimonadales bacterium
CCACACGGCGGATCTCTCCCTCCTGCAGGACGCGCAGGAGTTTGGCTTGCAGCCCGACGGGCAACTCCCCGATTTCGTCGAGCAACAGCGTGCCGCCGCTGGCCTGGTCGAACAGCCCTGCCTTATCAGCGGTCGCCCCAGTGAAGGCGCCGCGCACGTGACCGAAGAGCTCCGACTCGAGCAGGCTCTCGGGGATCGCAGCGCAGTTGATCCCCACAAAGGGCCGGGCGGCCCGAGGGCTCGCGCGGTGTATCGCCCGCGCGATGACCTCTTTCCCCGTGCCGCTCTCCCCGGTGATGAGGACGGTGGTGCTGTGCTCGGCCACGCGCGCCACGAGGTCGAGCGCCGCCTTCATCGCCCGGCTCTCGGCGACGAGACCCCGCTCCGCCGGCCCAGTCGCGAGTTGGGCACGCAGCCCCGCCACGTCGTGGCGCAGGCGCTCGCGCTCCTCGGCCTTCCGCAAGGTGAGTACCACTTCGTCAGGTCGGAACGGCTTGGGGAGATAGTCGTAGGCGCCTTCCTTCATCGCGGCGAGCGCGGCGTCTTCGCCACCGTAGGCGCTCATCATGATCACCAGGGCGTCGCCGCCGCGGCTCCGATAGGACCGCAGGAACGCGAGGCCGTCCATCTCCGGCATGCGCACATCGCACAGCACCAAGTCGAAGGACTCGGCGAGCGCGCGGTCCAGCGCCTTCTTGCCGTCGCTCTCGGCGGTGACCGCGTAGCCAGCGTCAGAGAGCAGGAGGCCGAGGGACTGACGCAGTCCCGGCTCGTCGTCGACAACGAGGACGGTCTTCATGAGCCCTCACCCCCTGACCCCCTCTCCCCGTCGGGGAGAGGGGGGACGGCGGGAAAGAACATCTTGAAGACTGCTCCTCCTTCCCGAGCGCTATCCACCCAAACCACGCCTCCCATCTCATCCACGCTGCGAGCGACGATCGCCAGGCCGAGCCCCGTGCCGCGCCCCGGTTCCTTGGTCGTGAAGAACGGCTCGAACACTTTGTCGCGGTCTTCGGGTGCCACACCGGGTCCCGAGTCCGCAACGAAGAGCAGGGCGCCGAGCTGCCCTGCGGTGAACTCGACGCGAGACGGCCGGCGCTCCGGGACGCGAGGGTGGGCGGTCTGAGCGGAGTCGCTGGAGCGTTTGGGGGACGCGTGGCCAGGCTCGTAGGCCCAGCGGCGCGCGCCAACCACGATCGCCCCGTCTGGGGCGGCGTCCACGGCGTTCAGCACCAGGTTCACGAGGGCCTGCTCGAGCACGTGAGCGCGGCCAAGGATCTGGGGCACGTCGTCGCTCACATCCACCTCCGCGCGGACGGCACGGAAGGCCCCTTGGGCCTTCAGGAGGTCGAAGGCGCCTGCGGCAACGGCGGCGGCGTCCACCGGTTGGAGGGCGTCCTCGTGTGGACGGGAGTAGTCAAGAAGGCTGCGGATGATGAGGTCGATGCGCTCCAGCTCGCGGGCGATTCCGGTCGTCAGCTCCAGGTCGGCCCCGCGGCGGCGGAGGACTTCGACGTAGGTCCCGACGGCGCCGAGGGGATTCCCGACCTCGTGCGCGACGCCGGCGGCGAGCCGGCCGATGCTGGAGAGCTTCTCCGAACGGACGAGTTGGCTCTGGGCGTCGAGGAGCCGGTCGGTCATCCGGTTGAGCCGCTCGGCGAGAGTCGCAAAATCGCGGGTATCGGCGTCAGGGGCGCGGGATTCGAGGTTGCCGTCTGCCACGGCGTCGGCGGCGGCGACCACGCGGTCGAGGGGTCGGAGGACGAGGCGGTTCACGAGGCCGCGGCCGTACAGGATGAAGATCGCGACCTCGAGGACGACGAGGGTCACAATCATGGCGACGCCTTGATCCGGAGCAAGAGCCAGCGCGAGGAGCGACGTAGCCACGCCGACGAGCAGGGCGAAAGCCGCGAGGAACGACATGTAGAAGAGGAGCTCCGTGCGGAGCGCCGGTTTAGGCCGCATGCAAGAATATGCACTACGGGCCGCAGGACGCAAAAAGACGCCCAAAAAAAGAAGCGGCGGGGATTGCTCCCCGCCGCCCTCACCCCGTCGCCTTGAGGGTCACTCGCCTAGCCTATCGCCGAAACTAACGCGCGTTATCGAGATCACGCCCGTAGGGAGTACCAGGCGTTCGGTAGTACACAAGTGAGGCCCGCTCAAGTCCGCGTTCGTCATTCAGACGAGCAAGGAGTGCGTTTAGCGCCGCTAGCGTCGCCCCCGGATCGGGAACCTGCACTATGTACTCACGCCGCCCGGGAACCCCACCAATCACCGTCGCATGGTATCGGGCAAAGACAGTCCGTACCGTGACACCGCTGGTCGAATCGTCGAAGACTATGCCTACGACGTTCCGATAGTAAAGGAGCTCGGAACGAGAATGCGGTGGATCCTCTACAGTGAACGTCGAATCGCCGGGAAGATCCAAGGAGGCAGGGATCGCCGGACGGGTATCATCCCCTTGCACGGCGATCGTTTCCCCCCCCGTACGTCCCGCTGATCGGCAGCCTATAGGCGTCCAAGCCAGCCAAGCACCGACGAGGACATACCCCACCATTTCACAGCGCGACCTCACTCGCATGTTCCCTCCAAGGCCAAGAGCGCCTCTTGGCACGCTCATCGTGCGTCGAACCATTCCAACACTAAGGGGACGGTCGAGCAACCGGCGACACGGTTCCCTGTCCCTCCAGCCCGCGGCAGGCATCGTCGGTCGGTATGCTGTACCGTTGAGGAGCGGTCGCCACCCCCGCCCGCCACACTATTGAACACCCGGATACAACCTGCGGCTGCGATACGGTGTGAAACCAAGGCGCTTGGATGGAACCTGGGATCGGCTCAAAAACGTAGTCCTGGGTCATGCTCGCCTCTGCCCCTACGAACTGCGCACCGTCCTCCGCTTGAGCGATCCAGTACACCTGACGCCCTGGAACGGACCAGAGGACTTGATCATTCCCGTTGGAGATACTGATCGCGTGCACATCTGTGTGGTCCGTCGTGGTCCGATAGGAGACCGTGATGCAATCCCCGACCGCACCCTCCCAGGGACATCCAGAGTACGAGGAATTCAGCGTCGCGTCCGCAAGAAGCGTCACAGCGACGAATACCTTGTCACCCACGGGCGAGTAAGCGTATCGCCAGTCGGCCACCGTATTACTGCCTGTGAACACGGAATCCCTACAGTCGCCCGGAATGACGTCGCACGCCCACGACGCGGACACAGGGAGTGCCACGTGGATCGTCTTGATTGTAGTTGGTGCGCCCGTGCCCTGACGGATGAGCACCTGTAGGTCCACAAACCCATCCCCGTAATGCGGCAAGACCTGCACGGAGCTATCGCGGTCGTGCGACAACTGAAAGAGAGACAGGAACGTTCCCCCATATGGCGTCGTTGCCGTATCTTGGGTTTCCACCCACTGGCCGAGCCTGAGTTCGAACGCGCGGTCC
>DATHDT010000455.1:0-6256 GCA_035318905.1 Gemmatimonadales bacterium
CCGTCCCGACCTCAAAGAGCCTGACATCCCGCTCCCCCACCCGCCAGTTGTGCTCGACGCGCCGGGTCAGGCCCGGGAGGAGTCGCGACCGCAGGTGCCCCTCCTCGACCGACAGGGGGTTCTGGACCGCGATGGCGTCGGCGTCGTCAGCGGGGCCGAGCGACAGCGTCCGCGCCTCGAGCAGTCCCTCCCGCGCCAACCGCTCGCGGATCCGCCCGAGGGTCAATTCCGATGGCGCATCGGGGACAGTGCCGGGCCGGTAGGGCCGCAGCTCGTCGGGGAACGTCTGGTAGCCGCGCAGCCGCGCGACTTCTTCGATCAGGTCGACCTCGCGCGTCACGTCGGTGCGCCAGCCGGGCACCTGCACCGCGAGCCGCTCGTCCTTGGGCGCGGCGACGAAGCCGACGGCGGAGAGCAGCCGCTCGATCTCGGGTCGCGGCACCGGCACGCCGAGCAGGCGCGTGACACGCTCGGGGCGGAGGAAGACGCTGCGCGGCTGCTCGGGCTTGGGCCACAGGTCGATCGGTGCTTCACGCACTTCGCCGCCCGCGACGGCGCGAATCAAGTCGATGGCGCGATTCATCGCGTCGGGCATGGCGAGCATGTCGATGCCGCGCTCGAAGCGGTAGCTCGACTCGCTCGAGAGGCCCAGGGCGCGGCGGGTGCGGCGAATCCGTGTGGGCTGGAAGTAGGCGCATTCGAGCACGAGGTCCGTCGTCGTGGCCGAGACCTCGGAGTCGGCGCTCCCCATCACGCCCGCGACAATGGTCGGCCGCTCGGCGTCGCAGATGGCCGTCATCTCCGCTGTCAGCTTTCGCTCGACGCCGTCCAACGTGACGATTCTCTCTGACGGTTTCGCTCGACGCACCACCACGGCCGACCCGCGCAGTTTCGCGAGATCGAACGCGTGGAGCGGCTGGTTGATTTCGAACAGGATGTAGTTCGTCGCGTCGACGACGTTGTTGATGGGCCGATGCCCGAGGGATGTGATCCGATGGGCGAGCCAGGCGGGACTGGGCCCCACCTTCACGCCGCGAATCACGGCAATCATGTAGCGGGGGGCGCCCTCGGGATCTTCGAGGCGCACCTCGACGCCGTCCGTCACACCGGTTCCGACCGCCCTGACCGCCTTGACCGCCGCCGTTGTCTTTTGACCGCCCCGACCGCCCTGACCGCCCGCAATGTCCGGGAGCTTCATGGTTGCGCCGTACCCGACCGCCAGTTCCCGCGCCACACCCTTATGACAGAGCAGATCCGGCCGATTCGCCGAGACGTCGAGGACGATCTGATCGTCGGCAATCGGGAGCGCGTCGAGGAAGCGGGTGCCGGGGGCGGCGGTGGTGTCGAGCTCCAGGATGCCGGCGTGGTCGGCGCCGAGGCCGAGCTCCTTGGCGGAGCAGAGCATGCCGTTCGATTCGATGCCGCGGATCTTGCGGCGGTCGAGCGTTAACCCACCCGGAAGCGTCGCGCCGACCGGGGCGAAGGGATACGCCTTCCCTGCCTGCACGTTGGGCGCGCCGCACACGACCTCGAGCGGGGTGCCAGTGCCGGCATCGACCTGACAGAGCGACAGGCGATCCGCGTTGGGATGTTGTTTGACTTCGAGCACGCGCGCGATGAGCACGTCGCCCAGGTCCTGGTGCAGCGGCACGACGGCGTCCACCGGCGCGCACAACATCGCGAGCCGGTCGGCGACCTCCTTGGCGTCGAGGGGGCGGCCGAGCAGCGCCTCGAGCCAGCGGCGCGAGACGATCATTCGGCGAACTGCCGCAGGAAGCGCACGTCGCTCTCGGAGAAGAGACGGATGTCCGGGATGCCGTGCCGCGTCATCGCGATCCGCTCGGGGCCCATGCCCCAGGCGAAGCCGGTGTACTTCTCGGGATCGACGCCGCAGTTCTCGAGGACGGCGGGGTGCACCATCCCGGAACCGAGGATCTCCATCCAGCCCGTCTGCTTGCAGGCGGGGCAGCCGCTGCCCCGGCAGAGCTGGCACTGCACATCCATCTCGGCGGAGGGCTCGGTGAACGGGAAGTACGAGGGCCGGAACCGCACCGCCGTATCGCGCGTGAAGAAGCGGCGCGCGAACGTGGCGAGCGTCGCCTTGAGATCGACGAAGGTGATGCCGTCATCCACCGCCAAGCCTTCGATCTGCTCGAACATCGGCGAGTGGGAGGCGTCGAACGGATCGCGGCGGTAGCAGCGTCCCGGGATGACGACCCGGACCGGCGGCTTATAAGTCTCGAGGGTCCGGATCTGGACGGGAGACGTGTGCGTGCGCAGCACGACATCGCCGCCCAGGTAGAAGCTGTCCTGGGCGTCGAGCGCCGGATGGTCCTTGGGGAAGTTCAGCGCGTAGAAGTTGTAGCGCTCGGTCTCGGCCTCGGGGCCGACCGCGCGCGTGAAGCCGAGCTCGCGGAAGATGTCGCAGATCTCGTCGATGACCTGGGTGACGAGATGCAGGCCCCCGCGCCAGCCGGGGCGCCCGGGCATCGTGCGGTCGATCCCAGCCGGCTGCGCCGCCCCGCGCTTGAGCTCGCGCTCGCGGGCCTCGAAGGCGGCCTCGAGGTCGCGCTTCAGGGCGTTGGCGGCCGCGCCGGTGCTCTTTCGCGTCTCGGCGTCGAGGCTCGCGAGGCCCTTCAGGATTTCGGTGAGGGCGCCGGCTTTGCGGCCCAGCAGCTCGTTCTTCAGC
Organism: Gemmatimonadales bacterium; assembly: GCA_035318905.1. Classification (GTDB taxonomy): domain Bacteria; phylum Gemmatimonadota; class Gemmatimonadetes; order Gemmatimonadales; family GWC2-71-9; genus 20CM-2-65-7. The sequence goes on from DATHDT010000455.1 coordinate 2,690, forward strand.
TCCTGGAGCCGGCGCTCGTCGGCCAGCGGAATCTCTTTGAGACGCTCCCGCAGGGCTTCGAGACTCATGCTCAGAGAGCCTTCTTCGCGACCTCCGCCAGCTGCTCGAACGCCGACGGATCGCGCACGGCGAGATCGGCGAGGACCTTCCTGTTGATCTCGACCCCGGCCTTCTTGAGGCCGTTCATGAACTTGTTATACGACAGCTCGTGCAGCCGGGCCGCGGCGTTGATGCGCTGGATCCAGAGGCGGCGGAACTCGCCCTTTTTGGCGCGCCGGTCGCGGTAGGCGTACTTCGCCGCCCGCTCCGTGGCCTCCTTGGCGGCCTTCCACAGCTTGCTGCGCCCGCCCCAGTATCCCTTGGCGAGCTTCATCACTTTGTTCTTGCGCTTCAGGCGCGCGACGTTGCTTTTGACGCGAGGCATGAGGTCTCCTTACGCCATCAACAGGCGCTTGAGGCGTCGTTCCGCGTGCGAGACGAGCGTCGCCTTGCGCAGGCGGCGCTTCCGCTTCGGATGCTTGGAACCCAGGTTGTGGCGCTTGTTGGCGTGGTAGCGGCGCATCTTGCCCGTCCCCGTCAACCGCACGCGTTTCCGCAGCGCGCGCTTCGATTTCATCTTCGGCATTGCTTCCTCTATTTCGGTGCGAGTACCATCGACATGTTGCGCCCCTCGAGCTTCGGGTCCTGCTCGATCTTCCCGATGTCCTTCAACTCGAGGGCCACGCGATCGAGCACCTCTCGGCCCAGCTCGATGTGGGCCATCTGCCGCCCGCGGTACATCATCGTCACCTTCACCTTGTTCCCCTCGGCGAGGAACTCGCGGGCGTGCCGGGTCTTGAACGCGAAATCGTGATCGTCGATCCCGGGCCGGTACTTCACTTCTTTCAGATGAATGACGTGCTGCTTCTTCTTTGCCGCTCGCGCCGCTTTCGCCTGCTCGAACTTGAACTTCCCGTAGTCCATGATCTTCACAACGGGGGGCCGGGCGAGCGGCGCGACTTCCACCAGATCCAGGCCCCGTTCCGCTGCGGCCGCGAGGGCTTCGTCGATCGTCAGCACCCCTAGCTGGTCGCCATTGTCCGCGATCACCCGCACCGGACTGATGCGGATCTGCCGGTTCACGCGTGTACGCGGCGCTCTGCTGTCGGGAATTGCCAGGTGTCGAGTCTCCTCCGTTGGAGCGACAAAAAAGCGGATCTCGTTGGCCCACCCGAGATCCGCCGGAGCCGGCGACTGTTACTGCCAGTCGTCGGTGCCTTCGAACCCTGGAGCGCTCGCCCGAAGGCAGAGGCTGTGGGGTGGGGCGTCAACGCGCCCGCTTACCGTATTGTGCGCAGCAAGTTACCCGAGCCTCAGCGGCTCCACAAGGCCGAACGACTTCCCTTCTTTGCCGAGTCGCCCGGCCACCACGACGGGGTCGTGCTCGAACACCAGGAGCCACCCCTCGGCCTCGGCTCGACGGTACAGCCCGCGCCGGCTCTCGAGCGTGACGAGCGGCTCGAGATCGTACCCCATGATCCACGGCAGCGGGAGGTGCGCCGAGGTGGGGACCAGATCGGCGAGGAAGCAGGCCCGCTCACCGCCGCTTTCGATCAGGATAGAGGTGTGGAAGGGCACGTGGCCGGGAGTCGGCAGGCAACGGATGCCCGGTAACGGCTCCGACTCACCATCTAACAACGCAAACGGGACACCGTCGAAGTTAGGCGTCAAATAACTTCCCGCCGTGCGCTCGTTCGTGTGACGAGCGAATTCGAGCTCGCGGCGCTGCACCACGTAATTCGCCTTGGGGAAGGCGAGCCCAATCTTGCCTGATGGATCGCGCCACGTATCACCGCCGGCGTGATCGAAATGCAGGTGCGTGTTGATCACCCAGCGCACGTCCTCGGGTCCATGTCCGAGCTCCCGCAACGCGTCCTCGAGCTGGGTCCGCCCGTCCCGCCCCGCATTCTCGACTCCGTAGATGTCACGGAACTTCTGGTCTTCCTTGTTGCCGATCCCCGTATCGATCAGGACCAAGCCGTCGTCGTGCTCGACGAGGAGACAGCGCAGCGCGAGCGGGATGCGGTTGCGCTCATCGGCGGGGATGCGCCGCTCCCACAGCGGCTTCGGCACCACGCCGAACATGGCTCCCCCATCCAGACGTTGCGTCCCGCCCTCGAGCGCGTGGCAGGTGAGATGGCCGACCTGGAAAGTGGTGTGGGTCATGTCGCGGCCGGACGGCCGGACGGCCGGACGGGCGTGAGATCCGCCAAGGTCACCGCCCCCTGCTCTTTCGCGAGCCCCACCAGCCGATGCAGACACTTCGCCGCCGCCACCGCGTCCCCCACCGCCCGATGCCGGCCTTCGATCGTGATCCCAAAGTGGTAGCTCACCGTATCCAGGTTCCTGCGCGGCAAATCGGGGAGCAGGCGACGCGCCAGGCGCATCGTGCAGACCCGCGGCCCCTGGAGCAGCAATCCGCGCGCGCGCTCCACCTCTGCCGAGACAAACGCCCAGTCGAAGCGGGCGTTGTGGGCGACAAACACCGTATCACGTAGGGCGTCGAGCAGACCGTCTACGATGGCGTTGAACGGCGGCGCTTGGTCGAGCATTGCGGCCGTGATGCCGGTGAGTGACCCGACGAAGGGAGGCACCGGGATGCCGGGGTTCACGAGCGAATGGAAGACTACTTGCCCCGCGGTGACCACGGCAATTTCGATAATCCGATCGCCGCGGCGGGCGCGAACCCCCGTCGTCTCGACGTCCACGACCGCCCAGCGGCAGGCCTCGAGCGTCGGACTCTCCACCGGCGTCGACACCAGCATCCAGCGGCCATCGGTCGTGCGCGTGAAGCGCGGATCGGGGCCCAGCAGTGCCACCGCGATGCGGTCGGCGGTGTGCCGGTTCGCTTGCGCGATCCCCAGGACGTCGCGCACGATCGCGAGGCTGGCAGCGGGACCCGCGCCGGCCTCCAGGTACGCCAGGGCCCGAGTGGTGAGACTCGAGGATGGGAGCGCGCCCAGACCGCTCAGAGGTCGTCTCGCCGCAGCGGCAACGTCATGCAGCGCGGGCCGCCGCCGCCCCGCACCAGCTCGCTCCCTTCCATCGTAATGACGCCGCGCTCTCCCTCCTCGAGGGCCTCCTCACCGGTGAGCAGATTCACCGCGGAGACGATGCGGAAGCCGGCATGCTCCAGCTCGGTGAGCGTCGCTTCATTGCGCGCGTACGTGATCCCGACCCCGGGGCGGACGGTGAAGAAGTTGCACGCCGAGGCCCACTGCTCGCGTTCCTGCAGGGTGCGCTGATTGCCGCCGCAGAACACCGGCTCGAGCGGCTGGTTCACGGCCTGCATCGCCGCAAAGAAGTTCGGCATCTCCTTCACGCCCTTGGAGCGCTTGCGGCGATGCAGCACCGCCAGCCGCTCAGGCCCGACGAAGTGCGGCGGGTAGACGCAGCAGATCTCCTTGTCGATCTGCGTGAAGATCATGTCGAGATGGATCGCGGTGCGCTCGGCGGGGAGCACGACGATCACGACGTCGGTCACGTTGCAGTGCTCGAACACGAGATCGCACAGGTGGTCGAGCGCCG
>DATHDT010000456.1:0-2578 GCA_035318905.1 Gemmatimonadales bacterium
CTCGGCATCAACACGATCGGTCCCTGGTCGATGCCGAGGTAATCGACGTCGAACCAGCCGAGGGCAGGGTCGACGGAGCCCGATTGCTGCCGTCCGACGGCGGTGAAAGTCGGGTTGAAGGCGTCGAGGAAGCCGTAGGTCGAGAACAGATGGTTGCCGTAGGTCGTGCGTATCGCGAGGAGCGCGGGGATCGTCACTTCGGGCGCGAAGGGCACGGCGCCGCCCACGGCGGTGGGGCAGAGCGTGCCGTCGTCGCGCTCGTCGCCGAGTGCTGCGCCGCGGGCGTTGTAGGTGGTGAACTCCCGCAGGCGGCCGCCGACGCTGATCGTCGTGTTGGCGGGCCCGTCGCACGCGGTCAGTCCCCAGACGTTCGTGTTGTAACCCGTCCACGCTCCGGGATTGGCGATGGCGTAGGCGCGTTGCGCCAGCGTGGCGCGGCGTGAATTCTCGAAGTAGTCGATTCCCCGGCCGCGCATGTACGCGTCCTGAATGCCGCGAAAGTCGATCCACACATGCGAGTACTCGTGACCGAAGAGGGGCGCGAACTGTACGAAGTCCTGCCCGTAGTAGGTGCCCCACTGGTAGCCGCCGACCCACGCCGCCCACGTCGTGGAATCGACGGGGTGCGTAGGTGAGCCGAGGGCGAGGATGTTGAGGATCATCGCCTCGTTGTAGCCGATCCAGTCGGCGGAGATGAAGCCGCCTTCGGGATGCCATCCCATGCTCACGGCGGGGGGCCGCTGCTGCGCCCAGTTCCAGTCGACGCGCAAGTAGATCGAGTCGGCGAGGCTGCGGATTTCCTGCTCGGTCGCGTTGGCACCGTCGTAGTAGACTTGCGCGAAGAGAATCCCGGCGAGCAGGAGCGCCGTGTCGATGGTCGAGAGCTCGACGTTCTGGTAGCGCTGGCCGGTCACGGGGTTCAGGAAGTGATAGAAGAAGCCGTGGTAGCCGGTGGCGCCGCTGACGGCGGAATCTTGTGGCGCGGTCCAGAAGAACCGCAGCGTGGCCAAGGTGCGGTCGGCCGCTTGCTGCCGGGTGATCCAGGCGCGCTCGACGCCGACCGGGTACGCCGTGAGCGCGAACCCGACGGCGGCGATGCTCGAGAACTGCTCCGTCGGCCAGCGATCAGGCGTGAGGCCGTTCGCGGTTGGCGTGCGTTCCCAGAAGAAGTTGAAGGTGCGGTGCTGGAGGGTATCGAGGAACGCGACGGTGTCGGTCGTGACGCCCCCCCCCGGGCCCCCGGGGTGGTTGGCGAGGCAACCCCCGAGGGCCAGGACGAGGACGGCGGCGGAGAAGCGGGTGCGGCCGCCGGTCAGAACTTGTACTCCGCGCCGATCTGCAGGCGGCGCGGATCGCTGATGGTGTTGCTCGCCTTCCCGAAATTCACGTCGGCCGGGTTGAAGGTGTTGAACCCACCCAGGTTCTGGAAGTTGAAGACGTTGAAGACGTCCAGCGTCACGGCGAGCGTCGTGCCCGAGAAGTTCGGGAAGTCCTTCCGGAACCGTATATCGACGTTCCGGAATGCAAAGGCGTGGGGAATGATGAACCCGTATTTCGGCGGCGTAAACCCGCCCAGCACCGGGGGCGGGTTGCCGGGCGACGCGAAGAAGTCACCGACGTCGAGCTTGGTACCGCTGCCTAGCGTGATGAGTCCGCCGAACTGAATCCCGGCCAGGTACGGCAAGTCCACGATCCAGTTGGCAACGATGTGGCTACGCTCGTCACCGCGCGGCTGCTTCGGATAGAAGCTGGTGTTCGGGAAGCTGAAGTCGTCGTTGAAGCCCTGCGTCTGGCGCTTGGCGTAGGTATACGCCAGGCCTGCGCCCCAGCCGAACCGCGCGCTCGAGCGGCGATAAGGACGGTCCACCTTCAGCTGCAGGGCGTCGTACCACATCTTGCCGTCGGTCGTGGCCATCAAGATGTTGCTGAACCCCGGCACCCCGTGGAACGTGAAGCAGCTGCCGTTGCCGCAAGGGAAGTCGATGTTCGCCCAGCTGAACGTCAACATGTTTGACGAGCGCGTGCCGTTGTAGGACGCCTGGATCGCCCAGTTCCCCAGGAGCTGGCGCACGCCGAAGCTGAACTGGTTCGATTTCGGCGGGCGTAGATCGTTGGGTAGGAGTTTCACCTCGCGCGCGTTGGCGCTCGGTCCGATGGCTGTAAGGATCTGTTGGGGCGTCATCCCCAGGTATGCCGGATCCCACACCACCTTGCTGGCATCGTTCGAGTCGGCAGGGAAGCGCTTGAAGTTGACGCGGTACGACGGATGCTGCAGCGCCTCTTGCTCCTGCTGGGCCACGTCCCACACCGTGCGGTCGTAGAACACACCCCACCCACCGAAGACCGTAGTCCGGCCAGCCTTGTCGAGTTGATACGAGAGTCCGACGCGCGGCTGGATCGCGCCCTTGAAGCGGGGGCGCTGCGAGCCGTTGGTGAAATACCGCGCCGTGTCGAGCGGGAAGAAGAGCTGCCCCTGGTACGCCAGGAGCGTGTCGCGGACGTCCTGGGGCGTGACGTAGTTGTAGTTGATCATGTGGGACTCGTAATCCCACCGGACGCCGAGGTTGAACGTCAGCCG
>DATHDT010000457.1:0-2421 GCA_035318905.1 Gemmatimonadales bacterium
ATCGCCGACTACGCCCTCGACTGGGCGGTCGAGCACGCAAAGACACGAGCCACGACGACGTCGGGAATGACGACGCAGTAGCCGTGCTGCCGAGGGGCGGCGGATCGAGGTCCGTCGCCCCTGTTGCTTGGTCAACTCAGGCCGGTCTTAGTCGGATCGAGAACCACTTCGGTACCGCAGCGCTCAGGAATGTTCCCCGGAGATCGCGCTCTAAGATAGAGGGGGTGTCGCCGCCCGTGACGCTTCCCCTCATCGACCACTTGGCCCTGCGAGTACGTGACCTGAGACGCAGCCGAACCTTCTACGAGCAGGCCCTCGAGCCGTTCGGAGTGGAGGTAGTGGAGAGCTCGCACGGACCCGGGTTCGCCATCGAGGGCGGTGGAGATTTCTGGATCGGGGAAGGGGAACCCCCGGCCGCTCCCGTTCATGTGGCCTTCGCCGCAGCAGACCGAGCCACCGTTGACAAGTTCCACCGCGCCGGTGTCGAAGCCGGCGGCCGCGACAACGGCGCGCCCGGTCTTCGCCCGAATTACCACGCCGGGTATTACGCAGCGTTCGTCATTGACCCGGACGGGAACAACGTCGAAGCGGTCTTCCACGGGGACCGCCAGCTACCAGCCGCGTGACCTTCGCCTGGGCGAGCGTGCGGGAATGTCGCTTGAAGCTCAAACGCTCAACCACGCCGGTGCGCGTCAACCAAAGAAAGCGACTATCGCATCGCCGATCAGCTTCGCCCCGATGATGAGGAAGAGCACAGCCATGATCGTTGCGTTGTTGAGGGCGATCCAGCCGCGCACTGTCTCCAGCGGTTCCTGAGACCGATCGCCAAGAGTGGAGTTTCTCGTGGGGGTTGGATGCTCCTTGCACGACCCAGGACTGGGCCCGATGATGGCGGCATGCGGCCGGATACGCGTTACGCCCGCAGCAGCGACGTTTCGCTTGCCTATCAGGTTCTCGGTGATGGGCCCTTTGACCTCATCTTCGCGCCGGGCTTCGTCTCGAATGTCGAGTACGGCTGGGAAGAGCCGACGTTGGAGCACTTTTATGGCCGGCTTGCGTCGTTCTGTCGTCTGATCATCTTCGACAAGCGCGGAACCGGGCTCTCCGATCGGGTGAACGGCGTACCGGATCTGGAGACGAGGATGGACGACATTCGAGCGATCATGGATGCCGTCGGCTCCGAACGGGCTGCCTTGCTCGGCTACTCGGAGGGCGCGGCAATGGCTGCGCTGTTCGCGGCGACGTATCCGGAGCGGACTCCGGCGCTTGTTCTCTACGGGACCTTCCTGTCGCCGGACTCACTGTCCTGGAGCGGGACGTACCGCCAACTGACCGCCGAACAGCGACTCGACGAGATGGCGAGACGGTGGGGGACATCCGACTACTGCGACGAGTTGCTCCGAACCGACGCGCCATCCATGGCTGATGATGCGGACTTCCGCCGGTGGTATGCAACCAGGCTGCGCCTTGGCGCGAGCCCAGCAGCGGCCGTCACTTTGATGAGAATGGTCATGGAGACCGACGCTCGGACGATCCTGCCGTCGATTCACGTGCCGTCCTTGATCGTGCACCGCGTCGGCGACCGTAACTGTGACGTCAGGGGCGCCCGGGTTGCAGCAGACCAGATCCCAGGCGCCAGCTACGTCGAGCTCTCTGGCGACGACCACCTTCCATGGGTGGGAGATAGCGAAGCGATCGTCGGAGAGATCGAGCGGTTCTTGACTGGGATCTGGCAGAGAGGTGGATGGGAGGAACCCGAACCGGAGCGCATCCTTTCGACCGTGCTATTCACGGACATCGTCGGCTCGAGTGAGCGTGCTGCCTCGCTCGGCGATCGCGCTTGGCGTCAGCTGCTCGAGAAGCATCATGCTCTCGTGCGCAACCAGCTCGTGCGCTTCCGCGGCCGGGAGATGGACGCCGCAGGCGATGGCTTCTTCGCCAGTTTCGACGGGCCAGCGCGGGCCATTCGATGTGCGAGCGCCATCGTCGAGGAGGTGCGCGAGCTCCAACTCGAGGTGCGGGCCGGGTTGCACACTGGGGAGTGCGAAGTCGTCGATGGGAAGGTGGCAGGAATCGCCGTGCACACCGGAGCGCGCATCGCGTCGCTGGCGGCGCCTGGCGAGGTGCTCGTATCGAGCACGGTCAAGGACCTCGTCGCCGGCTCCGGCATGGACTTCCGAGAGCGCGGGCTTGAGGAGCTGAAGGGAATTCCCGGGGAATGGCGGCTGTATGCAGTCGCCAGCGACTGAAGTGCCTCAGGCGACAAGTACGCCAGCTGCCAGGGTGTGCGGGAATGTCGCTTGGGGCGCGCCACGGGCGATCTCGTGTGGGCCGTCGAACTACGAGGGCGACTGCCAGCTGCCGCCAACCATGAGCGGCTCTTCCCGGCCGTCCTTCATCACTCCCGAGACGTCGATCTCT
>DATHDT010000458.1:0-5138 GCA_035318905.1 Gemmatimonadales bacterium
CGAGGTACGCGCCCTCAGACGCGGGCGCTCCATCCCACGCCCCCGTACCCGCGGACGTCACGTTGACGCCGTCGATGCCCCGCTCCGTGAGCGTCCGTTTGAGCATCGCTTCGGCCAGAGGACTGCGGCAGATGTTGCCGGTGCAGACGAGCAGGACGTGCTTGATCACGGCGCGAGACGCCCGGCCGCCCGCCGCAGCTCGGCGAGCGTGACGGCCCCTTCGCGAACGAGGCGCGCGTCGCGCTGCGTGCAGTCAACCACAGTGGATGGAGGCCGGTTGCCCAGCACGCCGCCGTCGAGGACGAGCAGGCGCCCAGCGTCGACGGCCACTTGGAAGTCGCGCACGATCGCCGCGGCCCCCGGGGCGGGCTGGCTCCCGGGGATGTTCGCGGACGTGGAGGTCAGCGGTTCCTGGAGCGCCGCCACGAGCCGCGCGATCCCGACGTGCGATGTCCACCGCACGGCGAAGCCGCCCTCCGGGCCCCGCAACAGGTTCGGGAGACGTCCCGACCCGCCCGGCAAGACGAGCGTCAACGGCCCGGGCCAGAATGCCCGTGCCAGCGCGTCCGCCGAGGCGTTGAAGGCGAGACCCTGCCCTTCGGCCATCGCGCGATCGCTGATCAATAAGAGGAAAGGCTTGCCGGGCGCGCGCCCCTTGAGCGAGGCCAGCTCCTCGACGTCCCGCGTCACGGCGCGTGACCCGAGCCCGTACACGGTCTCCGTCGGGTAGCCGAGGAGCCCCCCGGCCCTGAGATGCTCCGTGACGCGCGGAATCGCCGCGGCGATCTCCGCGGCGCTCTGAAACGGAACTGGGTTCACCGCAGCTCACGCGCCAGGGCCTCGGCGATCCGGAAGTCGTCGGTCGTGGTGATCTTCACGTTGTACGGAGAGTCGGTCACCACCTCGACCGGTAGTCCCGCACGCTCGCACACCTCGGCATCGTCAGTCGGCGGCGACGCCTTCCCAGACGCTCGTTTCGCATAGGCCGCCTCGAGCATTTGACGCGGGAAGCCCTGCGGAGTCTGTGCCCGCCAGAGATGCGTGCGCTCGACGGTTTTGTTTATACGACGTTCTTCTACGACTTCTTTTACGGTGTCGTTCAACGGTACGGCGGCGACCGCGCCGACACCGGCGCGGGCGCGGCCGATTACAACGTCGATCGTTTCCCGCCCGACGAAGGGCCGGGCCGCGTCGTGCACCAGGATCACCACCGCCTCGGCCGGGAGCGCGGCGAGACCGGCGCGCACCGAGTCGGCGCGTTGCGCGCCACCGGCGACGAGCGACAGCCGCTCGCCGAGCAGCTTGGCGAGCCACTCGGGAGGACGCTCCACGTATGCCGGCGGCAGCGCGACGACGACGTGCGCGACCTCGGGATGGGACGTGAAGGGCCGCAGCGCGCGGAGCAGCATCGGAACGCCGAGGATGGGGCGGAACTGCTTCGGCTCGCCGGGGCCGGCGCGCACGCCCGCCCCGGCCGCCACCACCACAACCCCGACGTCAGGCGGCGAGCCGGCGGGCGAGCTCACCAATGTTCTCCAGCGTCACCACTTCGATCGTGGTTGAGAGTTTGGACCGCGCCGAGAGAAAGACGCGGCGGAAGCCCTGGCGTGATGCTTCGGCGAGGCGCCGCTCCACGCCGGCGACGGGCCGGATTTCACCCCCGAGCCCCACCTCGCCGACGAACAAGGCATCGCCGGGGACCGGGCGGTCGTGCACGCTCGACACGAGCGCGGCGAGGACGGCGAGATCGGTGGAGGGCTCGGCGAGGCGCACGCCCCCTGTGACGTTGACGAAGACGTCGAGGTTCCCGAACGGCAGCCCGCCGCGCCGCTCGAGCACCGCGAGCAGCACGGCCAGACGGCGATGATCGAGACCCGTCGCGACGCGCTGCGGCGTCCCGAACCCCGCCTTGGACGCGAGCGCCTGGATCTCGACCAGCATCGGGCGCGTCCCCTCCATCAGCGCCGTCACCGCCGACCCCGAAACGCCCGTCGTGCGTCCCGCGAGGAATGCGGCTGCGGGATTGGCGACGGGTTCGAGCCCGGCGGCGGTCATCTGGAAGACGCCGATTTCGTCGACGGAGCCGAAGCGATTCTTGACGGCGCGGAGAATCCGGTGATCGAGCGTGCTCTCGCCTTCGAAGTAGAGCACCGTATCGACGATGTGCTCGAGCGTCTTGGGGCCCGCGATGCCCCCGCCCTTCGTCACGTGCCCGACGAGCAGCACGGCGGGCCCCGCTTCCTTGGCGAAGCGCATGAGACGGGCGGCGCACTCGCGCACCTGCCCGACGTTGCCGGGCGCGCCTTCGAGCTCTTCCGTGTAGGTCGTCTGGATCGAGTCGAGCAGCACGACGCGGGCGCCGAGGGCCGCCGCGTGGTGGATGATCGCCTCGAGCCGCGTCTCACCCAGGACGTGGATGGCGCCGGCGTTCTCCCCCAGGCGGTCGGCGCGCAAGCGCAGCTGGTCGGGAGACTCTTCCCCGGACACGTAGAGCGTCCGGATTCCTGCCGTCTCGAGCCGGGCCGCTACTTGCATCAGCAGGGTCGACTTCCCGATCCCCGGCTCACCGCCCACGAGGGTGACGGAACCGGGAACGATGCCGCCGCCCAGGACGAAATCGAATTCGGCGAGGCCGGTCTTCCAGCGCTCGATGCCCCCGCTCTGGAGGTCGTCTAGTCGGATCGGCGGTTGGCCGGTTAGGGAAGGCCTCACCGCCTTACCGCCTAACCGCCCAACCGCCTCCTCGACCAGCGTATTCCACGCCCCGCACGCATCGCACTTGCCCGCCCACTTCGGCTGCTCGGCTCCACAGTCGGTACAGCGGAACACCGAACGGGCCTTAGACACGCGCGCCCTCGTTCACCCCTTGGGGTGCATCGCGCGACGTGTAGTTGTCGAAGCGGGTGTACTCCTTCTTGAAGTGCAGCTTCACAGTCCCGGTCGGGCCGTTACGCTGCTTGCCGACGATCACCTCGGCGATCCCCTCGATGCTTTCGTTGGTCTTGGGGTCCACCGGCCCGTCGTAGAACTCCTGGCGGTAGATGAAGCACACCACGTCGGCGTCCTGCTCGATCGCGCCCGACTCACGCAGGTCCGAGAGCTGCGGCCGGCGGTGCTCGCCGCCGCGCTGCTCCGGCGCACGCGAGAGCTGCGAGATGGCGATCACGGGGACGTCCAGCTCCTTGGCGAGCGCCTTGAGCGAGCGGGAGATGTAGGAGATCTCTTGCTGGCGGTTCTCGGAGTCGCCGGGGCCCTGCATCAGCTGGAGGTAGTCCACGATCACCATGGCAATGTCGTGCTCGGCCTTCAAGCGCCGTGCCTTTGAGCGCATGGCGAGTGGGGTCAAAGACGCCGAATCGTCAATCCAGATCGGGGCAGTACCGAGCAGGCCCGCGGCCCGCGCGAGTTTCGGGTAGTCGTCGTCGCGCAGCTGGCCGCGTCGCAGCCGCTGGGCATCGACCAGGCCTTCCGAGCAGAGCAACCGCTGCACCAGCGCGTCCTTCGACATTTCGAGCGAGAAGATCGCGACGCCCGTGTTGTGCTCGATCGCCGCGTGCTGGACCATGTTCAACGCCAGCGCCGTCTTCCCCATCGAGGGCCGCGCCGCCACGATCACGAGGTCGGCGCGCTGGAAACCGGCCGTGAGACGGTCGAGGTCCACGAAGCCGCTCGGCACGCCCGTGACCGAACCCGCCCCCGATTGGAGCTGCTCGATGCGCTCCATCGTGGGCCAGATGAGCTCTTTGATGCGGCTGAACTCTTCCGAGCGGCGGAACTGGGCGACCTGGAAAACGCGGTGCTCGGCGTTGTCGAGCACCTCGCCCGCCGTGCCGCGGCCGTCGTACACGTCCTGAATGATGCCGGTGGCGGCTTCCACGAGGCGGCGCAGCACCGCCTTGTCGCGGACGATCTTGGCGTGATAGTCGACATTCGCGGCCGTGGGGACGACGTCGATCAGCGTCGCGACGTACTCCATCCCGCCCGCGCGATCCAAGTCGCCGCGGCGCGCCAGCTCGTCGCGCAGGGTGACGGGATCGATGACGTCGCCGCGCTCCGTGAGGGCGATCATCGCCCGGAACAGCAGGCGGTGACCCTCGCGGTAGAACATCGTGTCGTCCAGGAACTCCGCGGCTTTGAGGGCCGCGTCCTGGTCGAGCAGCATCGCGCCGAGGACCGCCTGTTCCGCCTCGTTGCTCCAGGGAGCCTGGCGGCCGGCGAACTCGGACGACCGCTCAGCTGTCGAGGATACGGCGGGCGATGCGGACGTCATCCCAGGTTGGTCGCTTCCAGTTGGGGTTACGAAGCAGAGCGGCCGGGTGATACGTGACGATCACCGGAATCCCGCGGAACCGGTGCACCAGATTTCGCATGGCGCCCAGCGACTGCTTGGTGTTGAGTATCGTCTGTGCCGCGGTCCCACCCATCGCGAGAATCACCGATGGCTTGATCAGCTCGATTTGCCGGAACAGATAGGGTACGCACGCGGCGATTTCATCATATTACGAAAACCGATTCTCCGGCGGCCGGCATTTGACCACGTTACAAATGAAGACCTGTTCCCGGGGGAAATCTATCGCCTCGAGAATCTTCGTGAGTAGCTCGCCGGCCTTGCCAACGAACGGACGTCCGGTTTCGTCTTCGGTGCGTCCCGGTCCCTCCCCGACGACGACCAGCCGTGCGTCGCCAGGTCCCTCTCCCGGCACGGTGTTGTTTCTGGCCTCACACAGCTTGCACTTCGTGCACGCGGCGACGAGTGTCGCGATGTCGGCGAGCGTGTGAGTCTGCTGCACCGGATCGGCGGCGAAGAGGTCGCCGCTGGGGGGATCGAAAGACAGGCCCGGAGGAGGGAGTGCTTCCGGCTTGGGGTTGACTGACCCCGGGCGCAAGCCCGGGGTGGGCGCGGGGGTCGGGAGCACTACCTGATCCCCACCCAGGAGCCGCTGCTGTTCCAGGTATTTCAAAGCCAGAGCCCGCCCGTCGTTCACAAGGCTTCTTCCACCGCGTCGAGGATTCGGTCGGCAACGTCGCGCTTCGGCAGGAGCGGCAGGTCGAGTTGCCTGCCCCCCTTGCTCAACACCGTCACGCGATTCGTCGTGACCTCGAACCCCGCACCGGGCTCCAGCGCATCGTTGAGGACC
>DATHDT010000459.1:0-2432 GCA_035318905.1 Gemmatimonadales bacterium
CTGTGGTTCCCGCGGCTCGAGCTGCACCTGTTCTACAACACGGTGGTCTTCATCCCGATGATGGTGGGGATGTACTATCACCTGTTTCCGAATGCGACTGAAGCGGCGGGGATGCGGTGCAGCTGCGCGTTCCACTCACACGCGGCACCGACGACTGCGTAAGACTCCTCAACGCTCGCCGTGGTGGCGCGCCACGGTCCCCGGCTCCCGCCGGAACGGGATGGAGGGTCGTTCGAGCGGTTCGATCGCCGCACCCTGCGCGACCCGATAGGCACGGTTCACGGCGATGTCGGTGAATGTGCTCGTGGACTGCGCCGCGTCGGGCCAGCGGACCCGCAGCTCCCGCACGCGCACGCCGGCGTCCAGCCCGACGTGGAGCTGCAAACTGCCGCTGCCAAACGAGCCTCCGGTGCCGATCGTCCGATAGAGATGACGCGTGGCCCCGTTCGGGAGGGCAACCACGAGCTCGACCCGGGCGCCGATCGCGGACCGATTCGCCGCCGTTCCGGCGGCGTTCGCGCGTGCAGCTCCCTCGAGCTCCAAGGTGATCCAGTTGCGGCCGGCCCACCCCGGGTTCTCGAAGAGCACGCTCGTAGACCCGTCGCCTTGATAGGCGCCGCCCATCACCATGAACACGTCCTCGTCGCCGTCGCGATCGAGGTCCACGAACGCGGTGCCGTGTCCTTTCTGCAGGTGTCCAAACCCGCCATCCAGCGTCACCTCCTCGAACCGCCGCCCCGCGACGCTTCGGAACATCCGGTTCGGGATGACCGCGCGAAGGTCCGGGGTCCCCGTGCCGACGTAGAAGTCCAACCACCCGTCGTTATCGATGTCGCCGAAGTTGGAACCCATCGCGTAGATCACCTTCCCCGCGAGTCCCACCCGCACGGTCACGTCCGCAAATCGGTCGTTGCCTTCGTTGTGGTACAAGCGTGACTGTGCGACCACGTCCGTCCGCCCATCCTTGCGTTCGACCATGGGTGGGAGACCGAGATACTCCATCGCGACGGGATCAGGCGGTGCGCCAGCGCCGATATCGTAGCTGAGCACCAGCAGGTCTTCGCGCCCGTCGTTGTCGTAGTCCCAGAACCAGGCGGGGAAGGACATCTGCGGCTCGCGCACGCCCGCGGAAGCGGAAATGTCGTCAAAACGCCAGGACTCGGCCCCGTGGCCACCGCGGTTGAGGAACAGGTGGTTGTCACCGAACATCACGGACGCGTACAGGTCGGGGAGCCCGTCGTTGTTGACGTCACCCCACACCACGCCCTTCACGAATGCGTCGAGATCGATGCCGACCTGATGCGCGACCTCGGTGAACGTGCCGTCGCCGTTGTTGAGGAACAGCTCGCTCGGCCGCGAGCGTCCGCCCAGCCCGGCGGACGATTCGTTGCCGACGAACAGGTCGACGAAGCCGTCGAGGTTGAAGTCGGCCCACGCCGCGCTGTTTCGGGGGTTGCGAGACCCGAGTCCGGCCGCATAGGTCACGTCCTCGAAGCGGCCGCCGCCGCGATTCCGCAGCAACGACATCGGAAACGCTCCGGCATCGTCCAGCCAGGCGCCGCGCACGATCAGCACGTCCTCCAGGCCGTCGTTGTCGTAGTCCGCATGGACGCAATTGAGACCGCCCACGATCCCGGCGAGTCCGGACTCCGCGGTGCGGTCCACGAAGCCGCCCGTCCCGTCGGCAAGGAAGAGGTGCACCGGATCGTTGAGGCCCCAGGATGTCTTGAGGAGGTCCGTCAGGCCGTCACCGTTGAAGTCCGCGAAGCACGCGCCGCCTGCCCCCCCGGTGACGGCCAACCCCACGTTGCCCGCGACATTGTAGAAAGGAGGGAAGCGGCCGTCGCGGCGGTCCAGCCCGGGAATCAGGTAGGCCGCGGGAACGCCGGCCGGGTACTCGCCGACGGCCATGTACGCGACATTCAAGAGCCACCGAGAACCGTAGTCATGGGGGAATCGGCGCAGCAGGTCCTGATACACGGCGATCGCGTGGCGCGCACCTTCCTGCTTCATGTGCCGGGCCTCGCCGGATAACGGCAGGATGCAGACGCCGGCCGACGGGTTGAGATTACAGTTCTCCTGCTCCCCCAGCCGCAACCAGGCGATCCCCAGGAGATCGTAGGCGTCCTTCTGGCCCCAGGCCATGCGATCGGGGATCGCCCCGGCGTCGTGCAGCAGCGACTCGAGGGTCGCGATGGCCGCGCGGGTCTGACCAGCGGCCAGCTGCTCGCGCGCGATGAGCTTCCGCAGTCCGATGTCGCCCGGTCCCGGACGCAGCTGCGAGCGCAGCGCGGCAACCCGTTCCCGATTCAGAAACGCATTCGACTTGGGGTCGGCGAGGGCCCGCCTGTTGAGCACTGCGAGGGTGTCGGCCATCCGCACGGTGCCGGTGGCTGCCGTGCGGCCGTGGGAGTCGGCGCAGGCGCCCGCCC
>DATHDT010000460.1:0-2441 GCA_035318905.1 Gemmatimonadales bacterium
ACCACCGTCATCCCCGGCCGCAGCGCGCCGCGTTGCTCGGCGCGCTCGATCATCGAGAGCGCCATGCGGTCTTTGTAACTGCCGGTCGGGTTGTAGAACTCGAGCTTCACGTATACGTCGGCGGCGCCCTCGGGCACGACCCGTGAGAGCCGCGCGAGCGGCGTGTTGCCGATAGCATCGAGGATCGTGAGCATGTGTGGAACGTCGCACGGACGTACCCCGACGCAAGGCCCGCTCGAATGACCCCGGGCCGTCGGCCCGCGGTCAGCCGCGCTCACGTTGGTATGAGATCGGGATGCCGGAGATGTTGACGGGCGACGTACGCGCAAGCGGCGCTCATGTGGGTCCGCGACAGCGACGCAACAAAGTAGCCACGGGCCCACTGGAACACCGCGCCTCGAACCTGGTTGATTCGGCGTGCCGATTCGGATTTCGCGTACAGGCCAAATGCTCGATGTGCCATTGGTGCTCGGCTGACCCCGGGGCGGCGCCCCGGGGTCAACTATACTTGAGGTCGCCTGGCGCGCGGTATCGAACGAGCGCCGGGAGCGTACGAAAACCTGCCGGTTGTGAGATCGGCCGCGTCGTTATGACCACGATGACGGCGACTAGTCCAAAAGGACCACCAATCCTCTAGACACAGCGCCCGATGGCGCCCGCCTCCCGGGTACGGTACCCTGCATGTGAAGGGTCATCTGACCTAGGAGAGCCTATCCTGCTTGAGACTGTGCCAGCCGCCCAGCGGCTGCTGCTCGATATCATCGACACCGTGCGCGAGCCCCTCATCGTGCTCGACGCCGAATTCCGGGTCACGCAGGCGAATCGGGCGTTCTTTGACACCTTTCGCGTCGTGCCCGAGGATACGATCGGGCATGTCCTCTTCACCCTCGGCGACGGCCAATGGGACATCGCCCCGCTCCGCGAGCTGCTGCGCGACAAGCTCGCGGTCGAGCCGCAGCTCAATGATTTCGATGTGGACCACGTGTTTCCCGGCATCGGCCGCAAGATCATGCTCCTGAACGCTCGGCTCGTGTCGCAAGGACCGGACCTGCCGCGGATCATCCTGCTGGCCATCGAAGACATCACGGCGCGCCGCTTCACGGAATGGCGCCTGGCGGAGCAGCACCGGGAGCTCGAGCGCTCGAACGAGGCGCTGGACGAGTTCGCCTCGGTCGCCTCCCATGACTTGCAGGAGCCGCTGCGCAAGATCGTGTCGTTCGGCGAGCTGTTGAACGCCTCGGCGGGAGCGGCGCTCGAGGGCACTGCCCGGGCGTACCTCGCTCGCATGCTCAGCGCCGCCGCCCGCATGCGCACCCTGGTCAGCGATGTGCTGCTGTATTCGCAGGTGACCACGCGGGTCCACCCGTTCGTCCGCACCGACCTCGCCCGTGTGGCCCGGGACGTCCTCGCCGACCTCGAGACGTCCATCGCGGAGTCGGGCGGCCGCGTGGAGCTGGGCGAGATGTGCGTGATTGACGCCGACGCACTCCAGATGCGGCAGCTGCTGCAGAATCTGCTCGGCAACGCGCTCAAGTATCGCCAAAAGGACACGCCGCCGATCGTCCGTCTCGCCTCCACGAATGGCGGCCCGCACTGCGCGATCACGGTGGCGGACAACGGGATCGGGTTCAACGAGAGGCACGCGGGCAGAATCTTCCGGATGTTCACGCGCCTCAACGCCCGGGCCGAGTACGAAGGCTCCGGCATTGGCCTGGCGATTTGCCGCAAGATCGTCGAGCGGCACAACGGCACGATCGCCGCGACGAGCACGCCCGGCCTGGGCGCGACGTTCACCGTCACGCTGCCGGTCAAGCAGGTGGCCGTGGGGTATCCGTCATGACGCGGGAACCGAACAAGATCCCGATCACGATCCTCATCTGCGATGACGATGAGGATGACCGTCTGCTCACCCGGCAGGCGCTGGAAGACGCGCACGTGTCGAACACGGTGAAATTCGTCGAGGATGGCGAACAATTGCTCGACTATCTCTACCAGCGCGGTGAATATGCGGGCGAGACCGGCAAGGCCCCGCGTCCGGGGTTGATCCTGCTGGACCTCAACATGCCGAATATGGATGGCCGCGAGGCCCTGAAGGTGATCAAGGGAGACGACTCGTTGCGCGACATTCCGGTCGTCGTGCTTTCGACGTCGGCGCTCGACGAGGACATCGTGCGCAGCTACAAGCTGGGCGTGAATTCCTTCATTACGAAGCCGGTCACGTTCTCGGGGTTCGTGGAGGCGATGAACGTGCTGGGCCGCTACTGGCTCGAGATTGTGGAGCTGCCGCCGACGCCTGATTTGAGCGCGTTGGTCGGCGATGCTGCCGACTAGCTCTCTCCTTTGACCTCGTGTTGATGCACCGACACGAGAATCAGTTGCTATGCCCGCCGAGCCCGTCTACGTTGCTGGAATGTTGCCCGCTGCCCTGGTGACGGCTGAAG
>DATHDT010000461.1:0-2874 GCA_035318905.1 Gemmatimonadales bacterium
CGCCGCTGGCTCGCGCCGGTCCTCACGGGCCAGCCCAACCCACGCGTCACGATCGAAACCGATCGCGGCACCCTCGAAATCGAGCTCTTGCCCGCCGACGCGCCGCTCACGGTGGCCGCGTTCCTCGGGCTCGTGGAGCGCCGCTATTTCGACGGCACTCGCTGGCACCGGGTCGTGCCGAACTTCGTCGTGCAGGACGGTGATCCGCGCGGCGACGGGTGGGGGGGGCCGGGGTTCGTGTTGCGCGACGAGGTCAACCCCACGCGCTACGGCATCGGCACGGTGGGGATGGCGCTCTCGGGCCCGGACACCGGGGGCAGCCAGTACTTCATCACGCACGCGCCGCAGCCGCACCTCGACGGCATCTATCCCGTGTTCGGTCGCGTGGCCGCCGGGGCCGCCGTACTCGATGCCATCGCGATGGGGGATCGTATTCGGAGTATCCATCGGTGAGAATCATGGCCGGCTTGCTGCTGGCGTTAGCCCTGGCGTCGCCGCTCTCGGCCCAGTTCGGCTACTTCGGCCAGAACAAGATTCAGTATCGCCGGTTCGACTGGCGCGTGCTCCGCGGCGAGCACGTCGACCTCTACTACTATCCCGAAGAAGAAGAGCTGGGCCGCGTGGCACTCGCCTACGCGGAAGCGAGCTACGATTCACTTGAACGTCGTTTCAACCACGCCGTCACTCGACGTATTCCTCTAATTGTCTACGCCTCCCACTCGGACTTCGAGCAGACGAACATCCTCCCCTTCATCCCTCCGGAGGGGCTGCTCGGCGTCACGGAGTTCCTGAAGCGCCGCGTCGCGATGCCGTTCCGCGGCAGCTACAGCGAGTTCCGCCACACGCTGCGGCACGAGCTGGTGCACGTGTTCCAGTTGAGCCTGTCCACGGAAGTCTTCGCCCGGTATCCCCGGCTGCGGCAGGCGGCCCTGCCCCTGTGGTGGACCGAAGGACTGGCGGAGTTCTTCTCGAGCGGGGAAGACTCGCGCGACGAGATGGTGCTGCGCGATATGACCGTGTCAGGCCAGCTGCCGGTGCTGCGCGATCTCACGTACGCGTACGGCGGCCTCGTGTATCCGGTGGGGGGGAGCCTGCATCGTTTTCTGGCAGAGCGGTACGGTGAGTGGCGCATCCTGCAGGTGTACGGCGACCTCTGGAAGTACGGGACATTTGAGGAAGTGATGGCCGGCGTGTACGGCCGCAGCGTGGAGCAGCTCTCCGACGAGTGGCAGTACTGGATGCGGCAGCACTACTTCCCGGCCGTCGCGCAGCAGCGCCCCCTCGCCATCACGTCGCGGCGGCTGACCGAACTCGCCATCAAGCCCGCGGCGTACCGGCTCCCCGGTGATAGCGCGCCGTCGTACCTCTTCTTCTCGCCGTCCAACGGGTACACGACGATCTACTCCCAGGACTTCCACGGCGGCCGGAAGCGCGCGGTGGTGAAGGGGGAGCGCAGCGAGCAGTTCGAGTCCTTCCACTTCTTCGAGTCGCGCCTCGATGTGAACCCGGAGGGCGTCGTCGCCTTCAGCAGCAAATACGCCGAGCGGGATGCGCTGTTCTTGTGGAGTCTGGTGCGACAGACGGTGGTAGGCCGGTATCAGTTCCCGGAGCTCGTGTCGATCTTGTCACCCGCGTGGGTCCCCGACGGGCAGAGTGTCGTCTTCAGCGGACTCTCGGTCTCCGGGTATTCCGATCTCTACCGGCTCTGGCTCAAGGACGGCCGGCTCGAGCGCCTGACCTCGGACCGTTACGAAGACGTCGAACCGACCGTCAGCCCCGACGGGCGCACCGTCGTCTTTTCCTCCGACCGCACGCCGTTCGGGCCGCGCGGCGCGCGCAATCTCTTCGCGCTCGACCTGCCATCGGGCGTGATCCGTTACCTCACATACGGCGCGTGGCGCGACGAAGGCCCGCGCTATGGCGGCGGTCGCGTCTACTTCGCGAGCGACCGGGATGGCACGTTCCAGATCTACTCGATCGATGCGACCGGCGCCGGACGCCGCGAAACCGCGACGCTGAATGGCGCCTTTGATCCTCAGTGGGTCCCCGCGTCCGACAGCGGAGGTCGGGGCGGCTTGCTCTTCGGCGGCTTTGCGGACCTGAGCTTCAACATCTATTACGGCGATCCGCTGGCGGACACATCGACGACGGGCACCTTCGCCCTTGCGTCGGATCTACCCGCGCCCGAATGGACGTGGGGCGAGCTCACCCATCCGCAGTACGCGCGCGCCGACGCCGCGCCCTACGAAAAGAAGTTCACGCTCGACTTCGCCGCGGGCGATGCCATCGTCGCTCCGGGTCTCGGCGCGGCGCAGGGCGCCGTGTTCCTGTTCAGCGACCTGCTCTCGGATCACGTCGTGTTCGTCGCGCTGTCGTCGTTCCAGGGAACGGGGCTCGGCAACCTGGTGGACAACGTCAATGGGACGGTGTTCTACCTGAATCAGGCGCGCCGCATCAATTGGGGCGTCGGCGCATTCCGCCAGCGCGGCCTGTTCTACGAGGGGGACTTCAGCTCGCTGTTCGAAGAGACGTCCTACGGGTTCATGGCGCAGGTCCGGTATCCGTTCACGCGTTTCCGGCGACTCGTGGCGGAGTACCGGATCGAGCGGTCTGACCGCTTCGACCTGTTGACGGAGGGCGTCGACGAGTTCCGCCGCGTCGGGTGGCTCGCGTCCAATTACTTGAGCTACGTGAAGGACAACACGCTGTGGCTCGCCACGGGACCGATCGACGGCACGCGCTACAACTTCACCGCCGGGCTCGTGAACGACTTGAGTCACGGACGTTTTGACTCGTGGCTCCTCTCGGGCGACGTCCGCACCTACCTGCGCACGTCACTGCGCAGCGCGCTGGCGCTGCGACTTCAGGGATATG
>DATHDT010000462.1:0-3097 GCA_035318905.1 Gemmatimonadales bacterium
GGTAGGTCCCGTCGCCTATCTCACCGACGTGAAATCGATCTCCGACGCGGTGGCGGCGCAGCTCGCGGATCTCGACGTGCTCGTCCTGAACGCGCTGTTGCCGCAACCGCATCCGTTGCACCTCTCGATTCCGGAAGCCGTCGCGGCCGCGCAGCGCATCGGGGCACGCCGCACCCTGCTGACGCACCTCACGCACGACGCCACGCACGCGGATCTCGCCGCGCGACTCCCGGCCGGCGTCGCTCCGGCGTACGACGGGCTGGTCATCGAGGTACTCGAACCGTAAATTGCTCCGGCGAGGAGGGTTACATGCCGGCAGAAGCACAAGCGACACTCACGCAGTTCAAGGACCCCAAGGTCCGTCAGAGCGCGGCGATGGACGCGCTCGTGCGCGACGCCGTGTTCGGTGCACCCGAGATCAAGGAACGCGCGCGCTGGCTGATCTGGGAGATCGGGCAGCACGCGGGCGTGCGTCCCGCGTCCATTCACGACCTGTACCTGGCGCGCGGCCGCGGCGAGGTCCCGCCCTTCACGACGCCTGCGATGAATGTGCGCGTGCTGTCGTATGACACGGGCCGGGCGATCTTTCGGGCCGCGAACCGGCTCGATGTCGGCGCGGTCATCTGCGAGATCGCCCGCAGCGAAATCGCCTACACCGACCAACGCCCCGCCGAGTACGTCGCCGTGATGACCGCGGCGGCGCTGCGCGAGGGATTCACGGGGCCGCTCTTCATCCAGGGCGATCACGTTCAGGTGAACGCCAAGAAGTACGCCGCCGACCCCGAGGCAGAGCTGGGCGCCCTGCGCGCCTTGATCGAAGAGGAACTGCACGCCGGCTTCTACAACATCGACGTGGACACGTCGACCCTGGTCGACCTGTCGCAGCCTGATCTGCCGTCGCAGCAGCGTGTCAATTACGAGCGGGCCGCCGAGTTCACGAAGTTCATCCGTGAGCGCGAGCCGGCCGGCGTCACCGTCTCGGTCGGGGCGGAGATTGGGGAGGTCGGCGGCAAGAACTCCGACGTCCACGAGCTCCAGGCGTTCATGGACGGCTACATCAGCACGCTCAAACGCCTCGGCAAGTACGTCGGCATTTCCAAGATCTCCGTGCAGACCGGGACGAGCCACGGCGGCATGGTGCTCCCGGACGGGACCATCGCGAAGGTGCAGCTCGACCTGCCGGCGCTGAAGGCGCTGTCGCACGATGGGCGCACCAAGTACGGCTTGGGGGGCGCGGTGCAGCACGGCGCCTCGACCCTGCCGCCCGAAGCGTTCTCGAAGTTTCCGGAGTGTGAAGCGGTCGAGATCCACCTGGCGACGAACTTCCAGACGCTCGTCATGGAGCACCGCGCGCTGCCGGCGGACCTGCGGCGCGACGTGAACGAGTGGGTCAAGACCGAGGCGAAGGAAGAGTGGAAGAAGGGCGACACTGAGGAGCAGTTCCTCTATAAGAGTCGCAAGAAAGCGATCGGTCCCTTCAAGAAGCGGTTCTGGGACCTGCCGGAGAGCGTGCGGGCAGCGATCGGGGCCGATCTGGAGAAGACGTTCGCCTTCCTGTTCGAGCAGCTGCGCGTGAAGGGGACCCGCCAGGCGACCGACAAGTACGTGAAGCCACCCATCGACTCGCACGCGGCCCCGCGCGCCGCCCTCGTCGCTGCGCCCGACGACGCCGAGGCGGGAGAATGAGCGAGCGGGGGGGGGGCTCGGGGTTCGGGTCGTTTCTGCTGGGGATCGCCGTCGGGGCGGTCGTGGGCTTCCTGTTCGCGCCCGAGGCCGGTGATGACACCCGTCGCAAGTTGTCCAAGCGCCTGCGCAACCTGCGCGACGCGGCTGGCGAAAAGGTGGACGAGGTGCGCGGGCTGCTCGAGTCCGACGAGTCCGACGAGGCAGACGACGGCGAGGGCGAGGAAGAAGAGGAAGAGGAGGTCTCCACGCGGGAGCAGCTGCGACGCCGGCTCGACGCTGCCCGGCGCCGGCGACGGCGTGGCGAGGAGGCCCCCGTGCAGATGGAAGAGGAGGAAGAGCCCCTCGCGTGACGCTCGAGGGCGGTTGGCATCGCTCGGTCACCGGCGTGATCCGGCGCACCATCGAAGCGGCCTACGAAGACAATATCCCCTTTCTCTCGAGCGCCCTCGCGTTCGATTTCCTGCTGACCGTCATTCCGTTCGTCGCGATCCTCCTCGCGACGGTGGGCTATCTCGTGCAACACCAGATCGCCACCCACCAGGTGAACGTCCACGAGTTGCTGCAACGCTTCCTCCCGCCCGATACCACCGCCTTCGACCGCATCGAAGAGTCGCTTGCCCGCCTCATCGACGTGCGCGGGCGGCTCACCTTGGTGGGTGTGCCGCTGTTCCTGTGGTTCTCGACGCGCCTGTTCGGCGGTCTGCGCGCCGCCCTGAACGAAGTGTTCGACACGGACGAACGGCGCCCCTGGCCGGTCGCCAAGCTCCTCGACCTCGCGATGGTGTTGGTCAGCGGCGTCCTGCTCGTCGCGAACGCGTATCTCACCACCGTCTCGGGCTTCGGCGCACAGGTCGAAGCGTTGGCGCTCGGGACGCTCTTGTTCTTCCTCATCTTCAAGTTCCTGCCCAGCCGCCAGATCTACTGGCGCACGGGACTCGTGGCGTCCCTGTTCTGCGCCGTCGCGTCCGAAATCGTCAAACGATTCTTCGCCTTTTACGTGGCGCGCTTTGCGACGCTCGGCAACCTGACCTCGGATGCGAATATCGTCGGATTCCTCCTCTTCCTGCTCTGGATCTACTACACGGCCTACGTCTTCCTGCTGGGCGGCGAGGTGGCGGAGACTTACGACCTGATGCGGATGCGACGACTGCAGCGGGTGCAGCTCGGATGACGGCGACCCCGATCGACCTGCGGTCCGACACGGTCACGAAGCCATCGCCGGCGATGCGCCGTGCCATGGCGGAGGCGGAGGTCGGCGACGATGTGCTCGACGGCGATCCCACGACGCGTCGCCTCGAGGCCCGCATCGCCGCGCTGCTGGGCACGGAGGACGCGCTCTTCTTCCCGTCCGGCACCCAGGCGAATCAGACCGGGATAGGTTTGCTCACGCGGCCGGGCACCGAGGTGCGCG
>DATHDT010000463.1:0-8379 GCA_035318905.1 Gemmatimonadales bacterium
CCGTCGGTGGTGGTGCGGCGCGTCGGGGTGCCGAGCTGCAGCCCGTCCAGCTCGAGCCGCGTGCGCGCGTCGGCGATCGACATGCCGAGGAGATCCGGCACCGAGATCGTCGGCGCCCCGCGGCTCACCACCAGCGCGACTCCTGCGCCCGGCGCGAGCGCCGTGCCCGCCGGTGGGCGGGTGAGCATCGCGATGCCGCGCGGTGCGGCGGCCTGCACCGACTCGACCTGGCTGACCGCCAACCCCGCCGCCGCGACGAGCCGCTGAGCGAGCGGCACGTCCAAGCCGGACACATCAGGTACGGGAATCTTGGGCGGGCCCGCGCTCACCACCAGGGTCACCTTGAGCCCTTGTCGGGCGATGACGCCCGGGGGCGGGTCCTGCCAGATCACCGTGCCTTGCGCCGCCGTGGGGTGCGGATCCGCGCCGCCATCCGCGACTACCAGCTCCGCCTTCGTCACCTGCGCCTGAGCTTCGGCGAGCGTGAGACCGAGCACGCGGGGGACGACCTGGTGCCCCGGCAGGATCGGCGCCGGGAACAGGACCAGGTAGGCAAAGAGGTAGCCCACGAGCATCGCGCTGAGTCCGGCCAGCGCCCATCGCCCGGCGCGACGGCGGTCGAAGGATATCATCCCCCCGAGGCCCCCCATCCCCGCGATTCCATCGGGGGGCGCGACGTGGCGCCGGAACTTCATCAGATCCGCACCAGTCGCGCCGCGTAGGCGCCATCGATGCCGTGCCGCTGGGGGAGCGACTGGAAATCCCTGGCGGCGGTCAACAGCGCGGCGGGCACCGCCGCGGAGGGCGGCGTGCGCGTGAAGTCGGGATTCCGGCTCAGGAAGTCCTCCACGACCGCGCTATTCTCCTCCAGTTCGAGCGAGCACGTCGCATAGATCAGGATCCCTCCACTCTTTCGCACGAGCGGCGCCGCCGCGTTGAGCAGGCGCGTCTGCCGCGCCGCGGCACGCGGAAACACGTCGGGGCGCAGCCGCCAACGCGCGTCGGGGTGACGCGCCATCGTCCCGGTAGCGCTGCACGGCGCGTCGACCAGGACTGCGTCGAACCGTGCCGCCACGAACGGCGCCGCCTCAAGATCAGCAGCCAGGCAGCGGATCGCTACTCCCGCGCGGCGCGCCGTATCCGTGAGGCGGGGCAGGCGATCGGGACGGGCATCGCCCGCTACGATTCTCGCTCCCAGCCGCTCGAGCGCCACGGCCTTGCCCCCGGGTGCGGCGCAGGCGTCGTACACCACGGCGCCCGCTGGGATCGCGGCAAAGCGAGCGACGAGGGCGTGGGCGGGGTCTTGCACGATCCACGCGCCGTCGGAGAACCCTGGCAACCTCGCGGGAGGCGGGATACGGGATGCGGGATGCGTGGCGACCAAGCGAAGGCCGGCGCCAAACGGGGCATCCTCGACCCCGAGCCCGGCACTCAGGAACGCTTCCCGGACCCGGGTGGGATCCCACCGCGCCGGTTGGATGATGATTGGTGGTTTGGTGTCGTTCCAGGTGATGAGCCGTTCTGTTTCGGGCCCGCCGAAACGAGCTTGCCACCGCGCAACGAGCCAGCCGGGGTGGGAGGGCGTGGACGCATCCCGCATCTCGCTTCCCGCATCCCGGGCCATCGCGCGCAACACGTGGTTGACGTACCCGGCTACGCTTTCCCCCGCCGTCTCCCGCGCGAGCTCAACGCTCGTGGCGACAGCGGCGTGTTTGGGAACGCGCGTGAGGCAACGCAGCTGGTAGGCGCCGAGTCGCAGCACGTCGTGCAGGCGGGGATCGGCGCGCGAGAGATCGAGGGCGCTATCGAGCTCGGACTGACGGCGCAGCACACCGGAGGAGAGCTCGTAGGCGAGGCGGCGGTCGCGGTCGGCGAGGGCGCTCACCGCCGCGTCCCGCGCGGCGTCGAGCGGCGCCCCCTCGCGCACCGCGCGCAGGATCTCGAGCGCCGCGCGCCGCGCCGGAGTGGAATCCCTAATCCAGCATTCCTTCCGTGGGCGAAGACGGGAACGCCACCTCGCGCCGCGGCATCCGGCCGGCGAGGAATGCGGCGCGCCCCGCCTCGACCGCGAGCCGCATCGCGCGCGCCATGGCCACGGGATCCTGCGCCGCCGCAATAGCCGTATTCATCAGGATGCCGTCCACTCCCTGCTCCATCGTGACGCACGCATCCGACGCCGTGCCGACGCCCGCGTCGACGACGACGGGCACCTGCAGCCGGCGCTTGATGGTGCGAACGCTGAACGGATTGAGGAGGCCGAGGCCGCTGCCGATCGGGGAAGCCAGCGGCATCACGGCCGCGCACCCCGCGTCCTCGAGCCGCAGCGCCGTGACCAGGTCTTCGTTGGTGTAGGCGAGCACCTTGAAATCTTCTTTCACCAGGATCTTCGCCGCCTCGAGGAGCCCCTGGACGTCGGGCAACAGCGTTTCCTCGTCGCCGATCACCTCGAGTTTCACGAAGTCATTGAACCCGGCTTCGCGGCCGAGGCGCGCGTAGCGCACGGCGTCGGTGGCGGTATAGCAGCCCGCGGTATTGGCCAGGAGAAAGAATCGTTTGGGGTCGAGGTGATGCAGGACGCTCGAGTCCTTCGAGCGGTCGAGGTCGACGCGGCGCACGGCGACCGTGACGATCTCCGCGCCCGACGCTTCAATCGCCCGCAGCATCGTCGCGTTGTCGGGATACTTGCCCGTGCCGACCATCAGGCGCGACTGGAAAGTCTTGCCGCCGATGGTGAAGGGCGCGTCGCGAACCAGATCCACGGAGGTTGTCACCAGCTCACCCTCCTCCCACGAAATGCACGAGCTCGATCGCGTCGCCCGGGGCGACGCGCACGTCCCCCAGGGCGGGCCGGCGCACGATTTGGCGATTGTGTTCCACCACGACGGCGCGGGGATCGAGCGCCAGCTCAGCCAGCAGCTCCAGCAGGGTTACGCCAGGCGGGACGCTGCGGCGCTCCCCGTTGATGACGACGTCGACTTTGGCGTTCATTGCAGTTCCTCCAACATCCAGCGGGCCGCGCCTTCGGGGTCCGCCGATTCCCACAGGGCCCGGATCGCCGCGGCCCCGTACGCGCCTGCCGCCTTCACGTCCTTCGCCCGTTCGGCATCGATACCGCCGATCGCGATCACCGGAATCCCGAGTCGTGCGATTCGGCCCAGCGCTTCGAGGCCGAGGGGCGGACGGTCGGGGTGCGTCGCGGTGTGATAAACGGGTCCTACTAGAAGATAGTCGGCCCCTTCGGCCTTTGCGGCGTCGGCTTCGGCCAAGTCGTGTACCGACTTGCCGATCCACCACGTCGTGTCGAGCTGTCGGGCGGCGCTGATGGGAAGGCTATGGGAGCTCAACTGGACGCCCACGGCGTGCATGGCCAGTGCAACGTCGAGGCGGTCGTTAACAAAGAGACAGGTAGGCGGGTACGCGGCTAGGCGGTTCGCGAAATCAAAGTGTTCGAGGCCCGAGAGCGCGCGGCCGCGGGCGTGCAGGGCGAGGTTCGCGCCGCCCGCGGCCGCGAGCTGCCGCGCCACCTCTGGCAAGTCGGCGCGGCGGGCGATGCGCTCGTCGGTGATGGCGTGCAGGCGCGGGAGCGGCGCCCTCACGTGAAGCGCTTGCCCCCTCCCGGCGTGAGCCGCGCGCCGCGCAGCCAGTCGTCAATGGGCATGCGTGCTTTGCCGGCGGGCTGCACCTCGAAGATTTCCACCGCGCCGCTCCGCGCGGCGATGAGCAGCCGGCCGTCGGTCGCGAGCAGCGCACCGGCGCTCCCGGTTCCCTCGGCCGCGCGAGGACTGAACAGCTTGAGTTCGGCGCCGTCCATCTCCGTCCACGCGCCCGGCCGCGGATCGAGGCCGCGAATCAGACGGGCGATGCTCGCGGCGTCCTTGGACCAGTCGATGCGCGCGATTTCCCGCGTGAGCTTGGGCGCGAGCGTGGCGCGGCTGTGGTCCTGCGGCACGGGATTGAGCTTGCCCTGCTCGAGCACGGCCAGCGTCTCGACGAGCGCCTGCGCGCCGAGCTCTGCGAGGTGCTCCGACAGGTCGCCGCCGGTGATGTCGGGGTCGATGTGGTCGGGGATCTGATGGAGGATCGGACCCGTGTCCATGCCGGCGTCGAGCTGCATGATCGTCACGCCGGTCTCCGTGAGCCCCTGGATCACCGCCCACTCCACGGGCGCCGGGCCGCGCAGGGCGGGCAGCAGCGACGGGTGCACGTTCACCATGCCGCGCGGCGGCAACTCCAGCAGCTCGGGCTTCAGGATGTGACCGTAGGCGACGACGACGCCGACGTCGGGCCGCGTGTCACGGAGGCGGACGAGAAACGCGCCGTCGGTCGGCTTCTCGGGCTGGAAGACCGTGAGGTCTTCGCCTTCGGCCACGAGTTTGACGGGCGGCGCGACGAGGCGGGAGCGGGAGCGGCCCTGCGCGACGTCGGGCTGTGTGACGACCGCGACTACGTCGAACCCTTCACCCACCAACGCGCGGAGCGATGGGACGGCGAACTCGGGCGTACCGAAGAAGGCGACGCGCACTCAGAACTCGCCGGCGGGCTCCGGGGTGACGTCCTTCAGGTAACCCTTCTTGCCCTTGCGGGACTTCTTCCACTTGGCAACGAGCAGCGCGCGTTTCACGGCGCTCAAGTGATCGAGGAAGAGGATGCCGTCGAGGTGGTCGATCTCGTGCTGAATCGCGCGCGCCTTGTAGCCCATCGTCTCAGCGCGGTACTTCTTGCCGTCACGATCAAGGGCTTCGACGACGACGCGTACCTGCCGCTCCACGTCCCCGTAGATCTCGGGGATGGACAGGCACCCCTCCTCGGCCGTTTCGACTTCATCGCCGCGCTCGACGATCACCGGGTTGATGAGGACCAAGGGCGGCGGATCTTCGTCGCCTACGTCCACGACGGCGACGCGGCGCGCGACGCCGATTTGGTTGGCCGCGAGCCCGACCCCTTTCGCGGCGCGCATCGTCTCGAACAGGTCATCCACGAGCGCGCGCACGTCCTCGTCCACCTGCGCCACGGCCTTGGCCTTGTGTCGAAGCACCGGTGAGCCCAGGACGTGCAGCGCCCGAACCGTCACGCCGGCTTCGCTTCCTCGGGGCCGCGGTTCGTGATGCTCGCGACCCCGCTGCGCAGAATCACGAACTTGGCTTCACCGCTCCGCACCGTGACTTGATCCTCTTTGATGTGCACCACCTCGCCCACGATGCCGCTGGACGTGACGATCTGATCGCCCCGCTGCAGCGACGCCAGCAACTGCTTGTGCTGCGCGGCCTGGCGGCGCTGTGGCCGGATCAACACGAAATAGAAGATCGCGATGATCAAGCCGAACTGGATGACGAAGGCGCTGAGCCCGCCCCCGCCCTGGCCGGGGGGAGTGAGCAACAGCAGCGACAGAGTGGGTAGCATGGTCATGCGATTCCCGGTTGAGTGTAACGGCGGCGCCAATCGTCGGCCCACGCGGCCAGCGCGCCATCGCCTTTGCGGATCGCCGCGCGCATCGCTTCGGCGAGGCGGATCAGGTATCGAACGTTATGCAACGACAGCAGCCGCAGGCCCAGCAGCTCCTCCGCGACGAACAGATGCCGCAGGTATCCGCGCGAGTACGTGGTGCAAGCCTCGCAATCGCACGTCGGGTCGAGCGGACTCGCGTCGGTCCGGAATGCCGCGTTGCGGATGTTGAGCGTTCCTTCCGGCGTGAACGCCGTGCCGTTGCGGCCATTGCGCGTCGGCGCCACGCAGTCGAACAAGTCTACGCCGCGCTCCACGGCCGCGACGAGGTCCTCCGGAAACCCGACGCCCATAAGATAGCGGGGAATGGGAGGCGGGAGCCGGGGTGCGAGAGCCTCCAGCACTTCGTACATCTTCGGCTTCGGCTCGCCCACCGAAAGTCCGCCGATCGCCAGTCCCGTCCACGAGCCCATGTCGAGGATTCGGCGTAGCCCCTCCTCGCGGAGCGCGCCGTGAGTGCCGCCTTGGAGGATGGGCCACAGAGTCTGGCGGTTAGTCGGTTGGGCGGTTAGTCGGTTAGTGCTAACCGACAAACCGCCTAACCGGCTAAGCTCCTCATGTCGACGCGCGCACCGCTCCAACCACCGCAGCGTCCTCTCCAAAGCGTCCCGCGAGGTCGCCTCGTCGGCTTGCCCCGGCGCTACGTGATCGAATGCCATGGCGATGTCTGCGCCGAGGGTCCATTGGATCTCGGTGGCGCGCTCGGGCGTGAGGGTGCGCCGGCCGCCGTCCACGTGGCTTTGGAACTCGACGCCGTCGTCATCCACGCGCCGGAACCCCGCCAGCGAAAACACCTGAAAGCCCCCCGAGTCGGTGAGCAACGGGCGGTCCCAGGCCATGAACCGGTGTAGGCCGCCGAGCTGTGCGACGACGTCCTCGCCGGGCCGGACGTGCAGGTGGTAGGTGTTGGCGAGGACGATGCTGGCCCCTACGGACTTGAGGTCGGCGGGGGAAAGGGCCCTCACGGTACCCTGGGTGCCGACCGGCATGAACACAGGTGTTTCGACGCTCCCGTGGGGGAGCGTGAGCGTGCCAGCACGCGCGCGTCCGGAGGTGGCGTGGATTTGAAACTCGAACTGAGTCACGGGCATAATGCTACTCATGCTCTGCACCCGCTGTCACGAGCGGAATGCCATGCATTCCCCCACTCCCGAGGCGTTGCGTGGTGCCACCTGGCCCTTTCCCGCGGGCATTTGCACCAGGTGTCTGCTGCGCGTCTTGAAGGACGACCCGGAGGTGCGGAAGCGCTTGCTCGAGTTTCAGAAGACCCTCAACAAGAGGATGCTGACGGGCGCCGGCGAGGCGATGCGCTCCGGTGTGCTCAACGTCATGAGTTGGGCGGATCTGGTCGTGAAGCGGTTTGGGCCTAAATGATCGCCATGGCGTCGCCGTAACTGTAGAAACGATATCCCTCCCGCACCGCCTCCTGATACGCTCCCATCACCCTCTCGTAGCCGCCGAACGCACACACGAGCATCAATAACGTCGATCGGGGAAGGTGGAAGTTGGTAACGAGGTGGTCCACCACTTTGAACGCATATGGTGGATGAATGAAGAGGGACGTTTCGCTCGTGCCACCCCGAACGCGACCCGCGCTATCCGCCGCCGACTCGAGCGCGCGCACGACGGTGGTTCCCACGCCCCATGCCCTACGCCCCACGCCCTTTTTCTCGTTGATCAACGCCGCCGTCTCCTCGGGAATCGCATACGCCTCCGGGTGCATGACGTGTGCACCGAGATCGTCGACCTCGACGGGCTTGAACGTGCCCGGCCCGACGTGCAGGTCGAGAGCAGCGATCGACACGCCTTTACGCTTCACTCGATCGAGCAACGTGGGCGTGAAGTGCAGTCCCGCGGTGGGTGCGGCCACGCTGCCGTCGTGGGCGGCGTACACAGTCTGGTAGCGCTCGCGATCGGCAGCGGTGGGGGGCCGGTGGATGTAGGGGGGCAATGGCACCTCGCCGTACTTCGCGATCGTCGCTTGCGCGCCCGTCGCGCCGACGAAACGCACGCGGCGTAGACCGCCCCCCAGCACCTCGACGATCTCGATCGCGCTGTCGGCGCCGAACGTGACGCGTCGTCCCGGTTTGAGTTTCCCCCCGGGGTGTCCCATCGCCAGCCATGTCCCGTCGGGCAAGGCACGCACGAGCAAGATCTCGGCAACGCCTCCGGCTTCTCTCTTCCCGTGCAGCCGCGCGGCAATAACGCGCGAGGTGTTGAGCACGAGGACGTCGCCTGGCGGGATCAGCTCGACGATGTCGGCGAAGTGCCGATGCGTGATGGCGCCGGTGCCGCGATCGAGCAGCAGCAGGCGGCTCGCGGCTCGGTCGGGAAGGGGCTCTTGGGCGATGCGATCGGCGGGAAGGTCGTACTCGAAGTCGGAGGGGCTTTCAGGCATCGAAGATCGTGGGCTGCTCCGCGCTCTTGGGCGGCGTGAACCCAAAGTGTCGATACGCCGCGGGTGTCGCGCACCGGCCGCGCGAGGTGCGCGCGAGGAAGCCTTGCTGCATCAGGAAGGGCTCGTACACCTCTTCGAGCGTCCCCGGGTCCTCGCCGACCGCCGCCGCGATCGTCTGCACGCCCACCGGACCCCCTTCGAACATCTCGATGATCGTCTTGAGGATGCGCGCGTCCATGTCGTCGAGGCCGAACTCATCGACGTCGAGGCGCTTGAGCGCCTCCACCGCGACGGCCGCCGTGATCTTGCCGCCGGCGCGCACCTGCGCGTAGTCGCGCACGCGCTTGAGCAGCCGGTTCGCGACGCGCGGCGTCCCGCGGCTGCGGCGCGCGATCTCGGCGACTCCAGCGGCGTCCGCGGGGACGCCCAGGATTCCCGCCGAGCGCGTGATGATCTGGACGAGGTCGTCGGGGGGGTAG
>DATHDT010000464.1:0-4765 GCA_035318905.1 Gemmatimonadales bacterium
GCAGAAGCACTACGCCGGCGAGCGTGCCGATCTTGGCGTAGCTGGGGACGATCCCGATGAGCGCGGTGGACAATCCCATGCCGCTCAACGTCACGAGAAACGTGTACTTGCGGCCGATCAGGTCGCCGATGCGGCCGAATAGGAACGCCCCGAAGGGCCGGATCAGGAAGCCCGCCGTGAACGTTCCCACGGTCTTGATGAGCGCCGCTCCCGACGTGCCCTCCGCGAAGAACTGGACCGCGAGGATCGTGGCCAGACTGCCGAAGATGTAGAAGTCGTACCACTCGATCACGTTGCCGACGGCCGCGGCGGTCACCACGCGGCGCAGGTCTTTCATGGAGAGTTGAGGGGCGGTCATGGGGCACTATCCTAGCCACCCTTTCGCGTCCCCACCATATTCTCCTCCCCCCTGGCAGGAGGTGATTCGTGCGTGTGTACAAGACCCCGGAGATCCGCAATGTGGCGGTCCTCGGCCACGGCGCGAGCGGCAAGACCTCCCTGGTCGACGCCCTGGCGTTCGTGGCCGGCACGAGCAAGCGCCACGGGTCCGTCAAGGACGGCACCGCCCTCACCGATTACACCGCCGACGAAATCGAACGCAAGTACTCGATCAACCTGGCCCTCGCTGTCGCCGAATGGATGGAGACGAAGGTCAACCTGATCGACACCCCGGGCTACCTCGACTTCACGGGCGACGCGCTGGCGGGAGTCTTCGCCGCGGACGCCGCGGTCGTGGTGCTGGCGGGAACGGCGGGCGTCGAAGTCGGGACCGAGAAGGTGTGGGAGTACTGCGAGCGCCGCGAGCTGCCCCGCTTGCTCTTCGTGTCGCTGATGGACAAGGAGCACGCCGATTTCGAGCGGGTGTTCAACCAGATCAAGGAACGGTTGACGCCGAAGGTGATCCCGGTGGAGATCCCGGTCGGCGAAGGACCGGAATTCCACGGGATCATCAATCTCTTCTCAAAGAAGTGCCACCTCTATAAGAAGGGCACGAAAGCCGGTGAGTACGACGAGGTGGACGTGCCCGCCGAGTATCAGGCCCGCTTCGAGAAATACTCCCAGGAGCTGATCGAAAGCATCGCGGCGACCGACGACACACTCCTCGAACGTTATCTGGGGGGTGAGGAAATCGGCCGGGACGAGGCGATCCGGGCGCTCAAGGTCGGCATGCAGAAGGGGGAGATCTTCCCGCTGTTCTGCGGAGCGGCGGAGCTGACGTACGGAACGCGCGCGCTTCTGACCAAGATCGTCGAGCTCTGCCCGGCGCCGCATGAACGCGCGCCGATCGAGGCTCAGAAATGGGGAACGGCGCAGAAGGTGTCGCTCACAGCGGACGACGCCGGCCCGCTCGCCGCGCAGGTCTTCAAGACCGTGTCCGAACCGCACGTGGGAGACGTGACGCTGTTCCGGATCTTCTCGGGGAAAGTGAAGAACGGTCAAGATGTGTGGAACGCCCCACGTGAGGCGTCCGAGAAGCTGAATCATCTGTGCGCCGCGCTGGGGAAAGAACGCATCGAGATCGCCGAATTGCACGCCGGCGACATCGGCGCCGTGGCGAAGCTGCGCGACACGCACACGAACGACACCCTGTCGAGCAAAGAGGTGGGGTTGGTCCTCCCCAAGATCCCCTTCCCGGAGCCCGTGATCACGCTCGCGATCGAAGTGAAGCAACGCGGTGAAGAAGACAAGCTCTCGACGGCGCTGCACAAGCTCCACGAAGAGGACCCGACCTTCCATCACGAGTTCAACGCCGAGTTGAGCCAGACGCTGATTCGCGGCCTGGGCGAGCGCCACCTCGAGATCGTGGTGGGGCGG
Source organism: Gemmatimonadales bacterium (assembly GCA_035318905.1). Taxonomy (GTDB): domain Bacteria; phylum Gemmatimonadota; class Gemmatimonadetes; order Gemmatimonadales; family GWC2-71-9; genus 20CM-2-65-7. The sequence continues at coordinate 1,816 of DATHDT010000464.1, forward strand.
CTGGCGCGGAAGTACGGCGTGCACGCGCAGACGACGAAGCCCCGCATCGCGTATCGCGAAACCTTCCGCGGCAAGGCCGAAGGTCAGGGGAAGCACAAGAAGCAGACGGGAGGCCGCGGCCAGTACGGCGATTGCTGGATCCGCATCGCACCCCTGCCGCGCGGCTCGGGCTTCAAGTTCCAGGATGAGATCGTGGGGGGCGTGATCCCGCGTCAGTACATCCCCGCCGTGGAACGCGGCGTCATCGAAGCATCGGCGAAGGGACCGATCGCGGGGTACCCGGTCGTGGACTTCAAGGTCGAGGTGTACGACGGCTCCTACCACGACGTCGATTCCAACGAAATGTCGTTCAAGATGGCGGGGATCATGGCCTTCCGGAACGTGAGCGCGAACTGCCGGCCGGTGTTGCTCGAACCGATCATGGAAGTCGAGGTGTGGACCCCCGACGACTATCAGGGCGCCGTGATGGGAGACATCTCGTCGCGCCGCGGCCACATCCTCGGGACCGAAAAGGACGGCCGGCTCACCAAGGTCAAAGCGCTCGTGCCCGAGGCGGAGCTCGATCGCTACGCGACGACGTTACATTCCCTCACGCACGGGCGGGGGACGTACCGAATGAAATTCCATGTCTACCAGGACGCCCCACCCGACGTGACCGCCAAAGTCACCGAGGGGCGGAAGAAGGAGCTGGAGGAAGCAAAGGCCTAGGTGCGGTGTACTTCCGTGCGACCCGAAGAGGAATACTCTCGATGAGATCGATCGCGATCTACGCGACTTTCGTCCTTGCAGTGGCGTGCATGCCCGTCGACAAGAAGCCTGCCGCCTCCGATGCCGGCGATACGGCCGTAGCGACCGACACGACGGCCGCGGCGTCGGCCACCCCACCGCCCGCGGCAATCGCGTCGCCCGGCGCGACCAAGGCGCTGACGATCGCCGGGTTCTCGACCCCGGAATCGGTGCTGCACGACTCGGTGCAGGACATCTACTTCGTCTCGAACATCAACGGCTCCCCCACGGCCAAGGACAACAACGGGTTCATCAGTCGCGTGCGGCCCGACGGCGCGATCGAGAATCTCAAGTTCATCGAAGGAGGCCGCGCTGGCGCGACGCTGAACGCCCCCAAGGGTATGGCCGTGCTCGGCGACACGTTGTGGGTCGCCGACATCGACGTGGCGCGCGCCTTCAATGCCCGGACGGGCGCGGTCATCGACAGCGTCAAGCTCGACAGCGCGGTCTTTCTCAACGACGTCGCCGTGGCCGGGACAGGCGCGATCTACATCACCGATACCGGCATTCGCTTCGACGACGTCGGGAACGTCCTGCATCCCGGACCCGACCGGGTCTTCCGCATCGGCCCGGACCGCAAAGTCACGATCGCGGTGCGGAGCGACAGCCTCGGGTGGCCCAACGGGATCACCGTGGACGCCGCCGGGCGGCGGTTCATCATCGTGGCGTTTGGGGCCGCCAAGACGGTGCTCTCGTGGAAGCCGGGGGACCGCTCGCCCCACGCCATCGCGAAGGGCGCCGGCCAGTTCGATGGCGTCGAAGTGGCCGGCTCGCGCATTCTCGTGTCGAGCTGGGCCGATTCGACCGTGTCCGCGTACGAGACGGGCCAGGAAGTGAAGGTCATCACCGGCGTGCCGACCCCGGCCGACATCGGGTATGACGCGAAACGGAACCGCGTCTTGGTCCCGATTTTTGGCGGCAACCGGGTGGAGGTGTGGCAGCTGCGGTGAGGGGGACGACCCTCAGGCTGCTCGCTGTCCTGGTCATCGTCACCGGCTGCGAGCGAGACCTGTCCGTGACGCTTGTGGACCGCCGCGAGCCGCGTCCGGGGCTGACGCCGGAGCGAGTGGAGTGGCGCGTTGTGGTGCGCCGCGGCGACGGCCCCCCCGATACGATTCCCAAGATTCGCGCAAAGTTCGCCCCCGCTGTGCGGGGGGGAGGCGACTCCATCGTGGGCGTGTCGACGCAGGATGGCGTGGCCAACGCGGCGTTTGCCTACAACGTCCGGAGCCATACGCTCAAGCGGTCGATCTTGCCGGAGTGGTACGGGGAGACGGTCGAGCAATCGAATGCCGCGTTCTCTCCCGACGGCGAGTATCTCGCAATGGTCACAACCGACCAGCAAGGCGGGGTAACGGTCGTCGTGCGTTCCTGGGCGACTGGCATCGTACAGGCGCGTGGTCTGCCCCAGCCGGGGCTCACGGTCAATACGCCACCGACAGTCGAATGGTCGGACGGCGGCGCGTTTGTCGCGCAGTATTCGTTAGGAGAGCCACCCAACTCCATCCGTGTCGCAGCGCGCGGGCGCATCGGCCAAGCCTCGGTGCTGCTCGATACGATCGCCATGCTCCCCGGCGCGCCAGTCCCCAAGGCCCCCGTCGACACGGGGCCTCCCCCCGAAACCGTGTGGACGATCGCCGCTCGTCAGATTCGGCGGCTTCCCCCCGCGTCGTTCCCGGAGATCCCCAAACCCTTCATTGCCGACCTGGAGCGGCTCGGGTGCACCGTGCCGCAATCTGACTTTCGCGAAGGGCGCACCAACGTCATCCAGGGAAGCTTCGCTGCCCCCGGGCAGCACGACTGGGCGGTGCTGTGCTCGCGCGCCGGGGCGTCGGTGATCCTCATGTATTGGGGAGGGCCCGCGCAATGTCCGCGCGAGCTGCAATCGGCCAGTGACGCCGTTTTCCTCCAGGGCCTCGGTGAGGGGCGGATCGGTTTCTCGCGCCGCATCAGCCGGACTACGTCATATCACGAGTACCCCGACGTGGATGATACGACCAGCGTCGATCGGGACGTGCAGCTCGACCACGACGCGATCGACGATGCGTTCGAAGACAAGGGTTCCAGCGTGTACTTCTGCCGGAGCGGACAATGGATCGTTTTCAACGGCGCGGACTGATCTTCGCGGCAGCGATCTTCGTAGCCGCTTGCGGCCAAAACCCCG
>DATHDT010000465.1:0-2609 GCA_035318905.1 Gemmatimonadales bacterium
TGCGGTATTCGTGCTGACCCCCTACTCACGAAGTAGGCGGTCATCGACGTGCCATGCACCCCTCCCCTGTGCGAGGCGCTCGGATGCTGGGGCCCGCCATCGGGTGGTCGGACCTAGTACTCCTCCGACTGAGGCAAGTCATCCGTGATCTCAAACCACGGTGCCTTTGAGCCAACGAAGATGTGCTCTGTTGGCCGGATGCTCGGGTTGTCTTCAAGAGAGCCGATCGCTACGTGCACATAGGTGCCGTCCCGCACGACCGAGTACAGGAGGGAGCCGCAGACCCCGCACCTCGTGTGATTGGCCGTATCGTCGCCCCAGACGAGCAGTCGGTTGCCTCCCTCAACGACTCTGAGCTTGTCCCGCTCGATGCCGGCAAACGGCTTGAATGCAGACCCAGTCCCAGCGCGACAGTTTGAGCAATGACAGTTGGCTGCGTACAAGAACTCGTCCGCTACGCGATAGCGGACCGCTCTGCACTCGCACCTCCCGCTCAACATCCGTCTGCTCGCTCTTCCCATTCCATTCCTCGCTTCGCGTTGATCGTGCGCGGCCTATCTCCATGACGAACGGGCGTCTTGACTTCAGACCACCAGTCAGTCCCGACACCTAACTAGGCCCACGGGGTGGTTGACCGAGCCTGAGCCTGGCGTATCACTCCCACTCGGCGATTCAGTCCGCCCGGTCCCACCCCTCTTCGCCATGCGCCCACGGAACTGCGGTGCTCCTCCTGAAGACGAGGTCGTTCGTCTCGTCTCCCGACCAGACGCCAACGGTGTCGCTATCCGGGTAGACGGAGACGGCCGGCGTCCGCGCGCCGGACCACAGCAACGTGCGGGCCGGTTGCCCGCTCCGGTTCATGATCTTGTGCGCACCTGCGGGACCGGGCGCAAACCGGGTGAGGTCTCCGCGCTCCAGCGTGTGCTCCCCGTCGGGTGTCCGCACCACAACCGTGCCGTCAACCACGAGGAGCCACTCCTCTTCGTACTCGTAGTGGTACGGGGATGAGCTCTGGCCGCTCGCCAGGTCGTAGATGAACATCGAGGTCGCGCTGGATCCCGCGGCGCGAGCCACGTCGACCCTGCCCTCGATGTTCTCGACACTGAAGATGTTGACCGGGTCCATGCGCTTATGCGGCCTCTCCGTACGCGTCGTGGTAGTTCCACCACTCGTAGGGCGCCGTCTGCGGATAGCCCTCCGGCGAGTCCTCCCACTCCTCCTGGCGCCCGAGCGCAGTGATATCGAGGTAGCTCCAGGTGCTCCCCATGGCCTCGTCCCCGCGGCTGTTGACGAAATAGGTGCGGAAGGTGCGGTCGCCGTCCCGCAAGAAGGCGTTGGTGCCGTGCCACTCGTCGACGTCGAAGTCGGCATCGAAGTCGTCGGTGAGGGTGTACCAGGGAATGGCTTCCCATCCCATCCGTTCCTTCAGGGCCTGGATGTCTGCCTGCGGCGCGCGCGAGACGAAGGCGAGCGTGGTGTCGCGGGCGTTCAGGTGCGCGGGGTGTGCGACCTGGTCGGCGACCATCGAACAGCCGACACACGCTCGCTCCGGGTACGAGCCCCCTGGGGCGAAGGTCGTGATGTCCGGCGCGTAGAACGCGCGATAGACGATCAGTTGGCGACGGCCTTCGAACAGATCGGCGAGGCTCGCAGAGCCCCTTGGGCCCTCGAACTGGTAACTCTTCTCGACCGCCGTCCATGGCATCCGCCGCCGCTCGGCGGCGAGCGCGTCGCGGGCGCGTGTGAGCTCCTTTTCCTTCACCAGTAGCTTCTCGCGGGCGGCTTCCCACTCTTGCGGCGAAACGATCGGCGGCATGTTCATCAGGCGCTCCCTCCCGAGGCTTCTCGATGATCAACACGGTGACATAGACCCGGCACGCAGGTGAAAGTCATCGCCGGATGTCAATTCAGACCGAGGGTGACGAGGCGCCAGTCGAAGGCCCTCATCGCAGCAGTTCCCGCCTACGGCACGAACGGCGGCGCTTCCAGAGGTCATACAGCACCTCCCTGCGGACATGCGCTGCCAGTGTGCGTAAGGAAGCAGCTCGTCTGCAAGCTCTCGTGCGCACGCGTAGTTCGGGGTGTTGAGGCTACCTCCACCCCCCTCAACGAGTTACTTGGGGTGGGGCCTGGATACGGGCAACTTCCTCCCGCGCACGCGCGCGCACGCGTAAATAGAAAGTGGCGAGGCAACCCAACACCGCGAGCGCAGCGAGGCCGGGGCCTGAGTGCCATCCCGGCGAGCGTCGAGGTCGAGCCGGAGCCTGGGAGTCGCGAGGAGGCGTCTGGAAGAGGACTCTCGAGGGAGGGATCCCCAACTTCGGGAGAGTGTGGATGCCGTTCATCCGCCGCGACTGGCGAGCGATTCTCATCTGCCCGGGACAGCGTATGCTCGGCGGGAATGACGGACGACGCGCCGCACGTCGCCGATGACCTGTTGCGAACCGCAGGTCATCCACGCGGGCGAAGTCTCGGTCGTGTTTGAAAACGGTCCGACCGTTCGAGCAAAGGTCGGAGAAGCGCTGCTCGACATCGCGGAGGCAAGCCAAGTTCCGATCGAGTCGGGCTGCCGGATGGGGATGTGCGGCTCGGATCCGGTCCGGATCGTC
>DATHDT010000466.1:0-2070 GCA_035318905.1 Gemmatimonadales bacterium
GTAGCGGTGCTAATTGCGGCAGGCGAGAGGCCTTCCTACGCACTCGACCCTAGAAACCGCTCGGCGTCTAGGCGTCTCGGCGTCTGCCTGGCGCCTATCCGCCTCAAACCCCGTCAGGCCCTGGGGTGATAGCTCTTATGCACCGATCTCAAGTAGTCCCTGTCGACATGCGTATAAAGCTGGGTCGTCGACAGATCCACGTGCCCGAGCATCTCCTGCACCGCCCGCAGGTCGGCTCCCCCCTCGAGCAGATGCGTCGCGAACGTATGTCGTAGCGTATGCGGCGTCACCCGCTTCGTGATCCCCGCTCGCTTCGCCATCTTCTTGATGACGCCCCACGCCCCCACGCGGGACAATCGCCCCCCCCGCGCATTGAGAAACAACGCCCCACGTCCTACGCCCTTGTCCAGCGTCGGCCGGATCTCGCGCGCATACAACGCCACCGCGCCGAGCGCTCGGCGCCCCACCGGCACGAGGCGCTCCTTGGCGCCCTTGCCGAACACGCGCGCGACGCCCTCTTCGAACAGGATGTCCTGCAACGTCAACCCCACCAGCTCGGATACGCGAACGCCTGTGGCATAGGCGAACTCGAGGATGGCGCGGTCCCGAATCGCGAGCGGCTCGTCGGTGTTGGGCGCCGCCAGCAACTTCTCGATGTCAGCGACGCTGAGCACCGACGGCAACGTGCGCCAACGCTTGGGAGACTCGATACGCTCGCTCGGGTCCCGCGCCACGACGCCTTCACCCACCAGGAACTTGTAATACGTGCGCAGCGCGGAGACCTGGCGGCGAATTGTGGTGGCCGCGAGCCCCAGGTCCTTCAGGAAGTAGACGAACTCGCGCAGCAGCGCAGCCGTCACGTCGCCGGGGCCGCGGACGCCCTTGCTCTCGCCGTACTCGACGAGCCGGCGCACATCGCGGAGGTAGTTCTCGACGGTGTGCGGACTGTTCCCCGCCTCGAGCGCGAGGTAGTCGCGGAACTGCTCGAGCCGAAACGCTCGAGCTAACGCTTGAGACGGCGCAGAATCCATATCGCTGCTGCCAACAATAACGCCACGGCGACCACCGCGAGCACCGCGTTCACTCGCCCCACCACCCGCAGCACGTCCTCGAGGTTCGTGCCCAGCGTCGTGATCAGGAATGTGAGCGCGCCGTAGTACAGCGCCGAGGCGGCGGCCAGGGGGAGCAGCGCGCGCCACGGCGGCACGCGCGCGATCCCGGCGAAGGGCATCACCAGCCCGCGCCACACGGGCAGCAGCCGCGAGAAGAAGATGCCCCACGTGCCGTGGCGCTGGTACTGCTCTTCGATGCGGGCGATCGTCGCATCGGAGAAGAGCCGGCGGCCGAGGACGCCCTGGAACAGCGCTCGGCCATGCCGGCGCGCCAGCGCGTACACCGCCGCTCCCGATGACACGTTGGCCGTCCACGTCAGGCCGAAGACGGTCCAGGGATCCATGATCCCCCGGCCCGCCAGAAATGCGCCGAGGGCGACGGCGGTGTCGGCGGGAACGGGAGGAAAGACGTTTTCGACGGCGGCGAGCGCCGCGATCAGGCCGTACAACGGACCTGGCGGCAGAGACTCGAGAAAGTGGAGGAGGTCAGTCACCGTGTTGCGCGAGCGTCGCCACAGCGAACACGGCGATCCCCTCGCCGCGGCCGATCCACCCCATCCCCTCGTTGGTCTTCGCCTTGATCGACACGTGCGCCGGCCCCGCGAGGATCGCCTCGGCGATCTTGGCCTCCATCGCGTCCACGTGCGGCGCCAGCTTGGGCCGCTCGGCGATGATCGTCACGTCGGCGTGGACGAATTGAAACCCGGCTTCCACGACCTTCAAGAACGCCTGGTTCAAGAGCTGGAGGGAGTCGGCGTCCTTCCAGCGGGGGTCGTCGTTGGGGAACAGGCGACCGATGTCGCCGAGGCCCGCCGCGCCGAGCAAGGCGTCGGTCACCGCGTGAGCGACGGCATCGGCGTCGGAATGACCCTCGAGACCCCGGTCATGGGGGATCTCGACGCCGCCGAGGATGAGTCGTCGAGCTTTTTTGCCTTTTGAGTTCTTCGGAGCGAACGCG
>DATHDT010000467.1:0-7047 GCA_035318905.1 Gemmatimonadales bacterium
CGTGGATCTGAGCCGCGGGTTCACCGACCTCAGCATCGACCCCTAGCGCCGGATCGCTCGAGCCGGTGCGTCGGTCACCTGGGCCCAGGTCACTGAGGCCGCGCGGGTGCACGGGCTCCGCCTCCCCCCCGATCCATCGTCCGGCGGATTCGCGACGTCGGGTGGCATGGTCGCGACCAACGCCGCCGGCCCACGCTCGGTGCGATATGGCAGCGTGCGGAGGTGGGTGGAGGCTATCGAGGTTGTGGACGTGAACGGGGAAACGCGCACCGTGCGTCGCGAGGGCGGCACCCGGTACCCAGCACCCGATACCCGATACCTCCAACCGTTCCCAAGAACTCGGAAGAGCAGCAGCGGCTATGCGCTCGACCGCTTCGCGGAATCAGGAGACGAGCTGGACCTGCTGATCGGATCCGAAGGCACGCTCGCGCTGGTGACGGCCGTCAACTGGCGTCTCGATCCGATCCCCCCCGATCAGGCCGGCGTGGCGTTGGGCTTCGACGATCTCGGCGCTCTGGCTGAGGCAGTGCCATTCCTGCTCTCCCTGAACCCGTCCGCTGTGGAGTTGCTGGACGCCTCGCTCTTACGGTTCATTCCCAACGCTCCTTCTTCCGCCGTTTTGTTATTGGTTGAGTTTGAACGTGAGACCGCCGCCGCGGCGCGGGGGGTTGTCGGAGACGCCGTGCGCGGCCTGAAGCATCACGTGGCCCACGTCGAGACCGCGGTCGACCGTGCCGGCCTCGAGAAGCTGTGGGAGGTGCGGCGGCTTGCCTCTCCCGCGCTGGCCCGGCTTCCTGTCTCGCAGCGATCTCTTCAGGTGATTGAAGACGGCTGCGTCCCACTGGAACAGCTGGGCGAGTACGTCGTGGGGCTCCGCGCCGCGGCCGAGCGGCACCGCGTACCCGTCGCGATCTTCGGACACGCGGGCGACGGCCACGTCCACGTCAACGCGCTGCCCGATGTTACGCAACCCGGCTGGACGAGGTCTTTAACGCATCTGTTCAACGACGTTGTGGACGTCTTGATTCGTCTTGGCGGCGTCCCCGCCGGCGAACACGGCGTGGGCCGGTTGCGCGCCGGCGTCCTGCAGCGCTTCTACGGAGCCGCTGGGATGGAGGCGTTCCGCGACGTGAAGCGCGCCTACGACCCGCTCTCCATTCTGAATCCCGGTGTTATTATTCCCGCGGCTGATTGGGCGCCGCTCGCCGCCTTGAAAGTGGGCGAGCACGCCGCCGCGATTCCCGATGACATCGCTGCCCGGTTGCGCGAGCTGGAGCGCGCGGCGGGCTGGGCGACCCCCAAACTCGAGCTCGCTCGCTGATGGAAATCTTCAAGGGCCCCAGAGTCACGCTCCTCGCCCGCCCCGAGTTCGTCGAGCCTGAGCACCTGAAGGTGCAGTGGAAAGGCGACGCGACGGGCGGTGAGCGGCTCGCCGAGTACGCCGGCCGTCTCTGTTACATGAGCCAGCACAACCCGATTCAGCGGACGACCGCCGAGTATCTGGAGAACATCAAGAAGCAGGGGCATGGCTCGGTGCTGGAGCACGCCGTCTACGTGCTGCTCATCGAAGGCATCTCCCGCTCCTGCTCGCACGAGCTGGTGCGGCATCGCGCCGGGTTCGGCTACTCGCAGATCTCGCAGCGCTACGTCGACGAGTCGCACGCGGCCTTCGTGCTGCCGCCGGCGATCCAGGGCGACGCGGCGCTCGAGCAGGCGTGGGAGCGTCAGGTGACCGAAGCGCAGGCGGCGTACGTGCGCGCCGTCGAGGGCCTGATGACGCGCTACGAGTGGGTGGCCGACAAGGTCCATCGCCGCAAGTTGGCGCGCGAAGCGGCGCGCAGCGTGCTACCGAACGCGACCGAGGTGAAGATCGTCGTGTCGGGAAACGCGCGCGCGTGGCGCACGATGCTCGAGCTGCGCTGCGGCGAAGGTGCGGAGCTCGAGATCCGTCGCATGGCGGTCGCGTGCCTGCGACTGTTGCAGCGCGAGGGTGGTTCGCTGTTTTCCGATTTCGCGATCTACGTCGCCGACGACAAACAGGAGGCCGCACGCGTCGAGTACCACAAAGTCTGACGAGAAAAAAATCCGCACTTCCCTATTGCGCATCTTGTTCGCAGTACCTATTCTGATATCAGAATGCGAATAGGTCTCGCATACAACGAGAAACCCGACTCCGCCCCCGCGTCCGATGAGTACGCCGAGTGGGACGATGCATCCACCATCAGCGCGGTGGAGCAGGCCCTTGGTCTCTTCGGTAGCGTCACTCGACTCGAAGCCGACGCCCTCTTTCCCCAAAAACTGTCGCTCGCGCGTCCCGACCTCGTCTTCAACATGGCCGAGGGCAAGAGTGGTCTCGCGCGCGAGTCGCACGTCCCGGCGATCTGCGAGTATCTGAACATTCCGTACACGGGTTCCGACCCGCTCACGCTCGCGCTGTCGCTGCACAAGGGACGCACCAAGGAGATCCTCGCGTATCGCGGCGTGCCCACGGCGCCGTTCCGCGTGATCGAGCGTCCCGCCGATCTGGAGCGCATCCCACTCCCCTTTCCGCTGTTCGTAAAACCGGTCGCGGAGGGGTCTGGTAAAGGCATATTCGTCAACAACTTATGTGACTCGCCCGCGGTCCTCACGGAGCGCGTGCTCTTCCTCTTAGAGCGTTACGCGCAGCCGGTCCTCGTCGAAACGTATCTCCCTGGCCCGGAGTTCACCGTCGCGATCCTCGGCAACGGCGACGACGTGCGCTGCCTGCCGGTGGTTGGATTCGATTTCGAAACGCTCCCTGCCGGTGCCGCACCCGTCTACGGTTACGAAGCGAAGTGGGTCTGGGACACGCCCGACAAGCCGCTCGACATCTTCCAGTGCCCGGCGGACGTCTCACCCGCGCTGTATCGCGAAATCGAACAGGTCGCACTCGACGCCTATCGCGCGGTCGGTTGCCGCGACTGGTGTCGCGTGGACGTGCGCGTCGATCGCTTCGGCGTCCCCAATGTGATCGAGCTGAACCCGCTCCCCGGTATTATTCCCGATCCCGCGATGAACTCCTGCTTCCCAAAGGCGGCACGGGTGGCGGGGATGGGCTACGACGAACTGATCCACGAGGTCATGCAGATCGCCTGGCGGCGGATCACCGGGCGTGCCCTGCGCGTCCCGGCCCAGGCGACGGTGTCGGCTTGAGGGTCGTCATCCTCTACGACCCCGGGGCCGACGACTGGACCGCGGAGGACGTCGCCGGCGTGATGCTGGCGGTCAACGACATCGCCGCCATCTTCGGCCAACTGGGCCACCAGGTACAGCGCATGCCCGTGCGGCACGACATGCGCTGGTTCGGGGCCTGCCGGCGCGCCGACCTCGTCTTCAACCTCTGTGAAGGAGTGCTGGGCGTCGCCCAGTGGGAAGACCACGTCGTCGCCGCCCTGGAATTCGCCGCGATTCCCCACACCGGCTGCGGGCTCTGGACCGTGTCGGCGTGCCGCCGTAAGGCGGTCGCCAACACCCTGCTCGCGCGCGCCGGCCTCTCGGTCCCCCGCTGGACGATCGCGCACGGCCGGATCGAGGACGACTTCCCGCTCCCCGCCATCGTCAAACCCGCCGCCGAGGATGCCAGCGCCGGACTCGACAGGTTCTCGGTCGTGACCGATCGCAAGAGCCTCAAGACGCGCGTTGCGGCGATGACGGAGCAGTTCGACGAGGTCCTGGTCCAGCAGTACATCGCCGGCCGGGAGTTCAACGTCGGGTTCGTGGGTGATCGTGCTCTCCCTGTCGCCGAGATCGACTACACGGGCATGCCCGAGGGCAGCTGGCCCATCCTGACCTATGCCGCCAAGTGGGATACCGGCTCGCCCGAAGACGTCGGCAGCCGGCCGGTGTGCCCGGCGCAGATCTCGCAGCGCCTCGCCGACCGGCTCACGCGAGCCGCCGAGACCGCCTGGCGGACGATGGAAGGCACCGGCTACGGCCGCGTCGATATGCGCGTGGACGACACGGGGAGACCCTGGGTGCTCGAGGTCAACCCCAACCCGGACCTGACCGACGAAGCGGGCCTGTCGCGCATGGCGAAGGCCGCCGGCTGGGACTATCCGGAGCTCGTACGGCGCATCGCCGAGGTGGCGCTGCGCGAGGCGCAAGGCGCCAAGGCTGCCCGTGAACTGCTTGCTGCGCCCCGTCGGGCGCGCGCATCGCGCCCGACTTGAGGAGCTGACGCGGGCGACGGGCCGCTTCCGCGAGGAAGAGGTCGCCACCGCGGTCGAACTGCTCGAGGAAAGCCTCGCCGGCGACACTGACTATCGCTTCGTCGGCGCTTTCGATGAGAGTGGGGGTGAGCGCCTGGTGGGCTACGCGTGCTGGGGGCCTACACCAGGGACCGCCGGCACGCACGACCTGTATTGGATCGTGGTCGATGAGGGCCGGCAAGGCGCCGGCATCGGGACCCAGCTGCTCGAGGAGATCGAGCACGGTCTCAGGGCCAATGGCCAACGGCTCGTGGTGGTTGAGACGAGCTCGCGCGGCGACTACGCGCCCACACGGGCCTTTTACGAGAAACGCGGCTTCACCAGAGCCGCAACTATCCCGGCCTACTACGCGCCCGGTGACGATCTGGTGATTTACACCAAAGATCTCACTGCCAAGGACCAAGCCGATGGAAAGCTGGCAAGAGCTCCTTCGTAAGAAGAGCATCGCGTCGCTCGAAGCGCTCGCGGCCCGGTTCGGCCCCGAGCACGTCGGCGACATCGCTCGTCTCCGCCAGGCAGCCGAGAACTTCGAGTTCCGCATCTCCCCCGCCATGGTGGACCTGATCAAGTCCCCCGGCGACCCGATCTGGCGGCAGTACGTGCCCACGGTGCAGGAGCTCGAGATCCACGACGGCATCGTGGACTCGCTCGACGAAGACGCCAACTCGCCGGTGCCCAATATCACGCACCGCTACCCGGATCGCGCCCTCTTCCTGGTTTCCCCGGTCTGCGCCTCGTATTGCCGCTTCTGCACCCGGCGCCGGAAGGTGGGCGACCCCGAGAAAATTCCGATGGCGCAGCTCGAGTCGGCGTTTCGCTACCTCGAGGAGCACAAGGAGATCCGTGATGTCATCATGTCGGGGGGGGACCCGCTCCTCCTCTCCGACCGGCGCATCGACGACATCTGCCGGCGGCTGCGGGCGATCCCGCACCTCGAGGTGTTGCGCATCGGGAGCCGGGTGCCCTGTCACCTTCCCGAGCGGATCACGCCCGAACTGTGCGCGATCCTCAAGAAGTACCACCCGCTCTACATCAACACGCACTTCAACCACCCCGACGAGCTGACCCCCGCCGCCGTAAAGGCGCTCGGGATGCTCGCCGACGCCGGCATCCCCCTCGGCTGCCAGACGGTGCTCCTGAAGGGTGTGAACGACGACGTCGAGGTGATGAAGGAACTGATGCAGAAGCTGCTCGTGGCGCGGGTAAGGCCTTACTACATCTATATGTGCGACCAGGTTGCGGGCGCCGAGCACTTCCGCACGGCGGTCGAGAAGGGGCTCGAGATCATCAAGGGGTTGCGGGGCTGGACCTCAGGACTGGCCGTGCCGCATTTCGTGATCGACGCCCCGGGCGGCGGAGGCAAGATTCCCCTCTTGCCCGAGTACGTCGTGAAGCTCACCGACAAGGAAGTCGTCCTCCGCAATTACGCGGGCAAGGTCTACCGCTACAAACAGGGGGCCAAGGATGCCCCCGAGCCGGTACTGGTAGGCTGACGGAACTCACGCTCGACTTCGTCGTCCGGCTGTATCGCGACCACGCCGCCGCCCTGCGGTCCGTGCGCGAGACCCAAAGGCAGTTGTACGCTCAACGCAGCGACGCGCGCCTCGAGCGGTTCGCCCCCTACCGCTGGGCCGCAGCGGCCCTCCGCAGTGCAGGCCTGCCCGCCCACTACAAGCGCCGCTTCAGGCCCAAGCTCGACGACATCGAAGCGGAGCTCACATACCTCTTCGTGCGCACCGTGCGCCCCGCCGTCGTGCTCGAGATCGCGCCCTACTACGGGTGGTCCACGACGTGGCTGCTCCAGGCGCTGCGCGACAACGGCACCGGGCGCCTGCACTCCTACGACCTCGTGGACTACAGCCGCTGGACAATGCCGCCCGAACTGGCCCGGGATCGATGGCTCTTCACCCAGGGGGACATCCGGGACGCGCTGGACCGCCTGCCCGGAGACGTGGGCTATCTCTTCCTCGACGCCGCCCACACCGCGGAGTTCGCCCGCTGGTACGTGGAGAATCTGTTTCCGCGGCTCGCGCCCGGGACGCTGGTCGGCGTGCACGACATCTTCCGTGGGGACCTGCCGCCCATGGAGGAGAGTGTCGTCCTGCTCGACTGGCTGGAGCGACGGGGGGCGCGGTACTTCACGGCGGCGCCCGGCCGGCCGGGCGCGACGTACGACCGGATCGTCGCGGTGAAACAGGAGCTCGGACTGTCCAACCCGATTCATGACTCCGTAAAGAACCCGATGGTCTTCTTCCAGCTGCCCTAGAGGGGGGTTGACGCCCCGCCCGGCCGGTGCATATTTATAACGTCACGCGCATAGAAATACGGCCCTGTTCGAGGCGCTCCATGCTGGCACGCTGCATTAATCTGAACGTCAATCACCTGCCGGCCTCCCATGGGAGTGCCGGGGCGATATAGCGTGTCGAGACCAGACACCCGATCCCCCGAGCCCGCTCCCAACACCGAGCGGGCTTTTCGTTGTCAGGCAACTCCGGCGCTCGATCCGGGCCGCGAGCACGATGCCTGCGGCGTAGGGTTCGTCGCGCATGCCGGCGGCGAGCGCTCGCACGCCGTGCTACAGATGGCGCTGACGGCCGTCGCGCGTCTGGCCCACCGCGGCGCCGCGTCCAACGATCACTCGGGCGACGGCGCGGGCGTTCTTACCCAGATTCCGCAGCAGCTGTTCGCCCAGGCCGGGGTGACCGGCCCATTGGCCGTTGGGATGTTCTTCCTGCCGCAGGCGGACCCCGAGCTCGAACGCGCGGTCGCGCTGATCGAAGACGTGCTCGGGGAGATGGATCAGCCGGTCGTCGGCTGG
>DATHDT010000468.1:0-5763 GCA_035318905.1 Gemmatimonadales bacterium
CCCCGGCGCTCGCTTCTCGCACCAGTTCAACACGCTCGGAGCATTCCCGTATCACTGCACCGCTCACGACTTCATGATCGCCAAGGTCGTCGTTCAATAACCATCCCCAATTCCTCAGACCGTCTGAAGGGAGGGCCGAGCAGGTTTCCCGAAGCTTTGTGCGGTTCCACCAGCAGTGCTGTCTAAGGAGGTCGTTTATGCGCGCACCGCGCGTGTTGGCCGTCCTGGCTGCCCTCGCCGCCATCGGCGTGGCATGCAAGGACGACGCTACAGGCATTCCAGCCGGACTCGAGGTTTACACGGCAACGCTGACAGGCACCAACGAGGCGCCAACGGCGGTCACGACTACCGCCACTGGACACGCTGTCGTCACTATTCTCGGCGACAGCATGATCAGCTGGCAGGTGATCATCGATTCACCGATCGACAGCATCATCGCGGGGCACATTCACCGCCGCGCGGCGGATTCGGTGGCAGGCAACGTTCGAGTAGACTTCACTCCTCCTGCTACCGGCGCGGGATTCACGGGAACCGCAACGTTGGGTTCCCTTACGCCCGTTCCACCGGCCGATTCGATTTTTGCCATCATCCGGGCTGGCCGGGCCTACGTGAACATCCACACCAAGGCGCACACCGGCGGGGAGATTCGGGGCACGCTGGTGAAGCAGTAGGACTTCGAGCAGCGAACAACGCAAAGCGGGGGAGCCGAGTGGCTCCCCCGTTGTCTTTCACTGCTGCCGCCTCATTCCGTCGTTTCGCACCACTCGTCCGCCCTTCATCACGAAGCTCACGCGCCGCAGCGCCGTGATGTCGCGGAGCGGATCGCCGTCCACCGCGATCACGTCCGCCTCGAACCCCGGCGCGAGCGTGCCAATGCGGTCGCCCAGCCCCAGCGCCTCGGCGTTGAGCGAGGTCGCCGCGATAATCGCGTGCATCGGCGCTTCGCCCGCCTGCTGCACCCGGCAGATCAGATCGTCGGCGTTGTGGCCGTCGGCGCCCGCGACCGCGTCGGTGCCATACACGACCTTGAGGCCCGGCGTCGCCAGGGCCATCCGGAGATCCGCGGCCGCGAGCGGCAACGCTCGCTCCATCGCCGCGAAGCCGGAGTCGGTGTAGTTGCCCAGCCCCTCGTAGCGGGCGCGGTTGTCGAGATAGTTCCGGAATACCAGCGCGCACTGCGGATCGAAATACGTGCCCCGTGTCGCCATGAGCGACAACACCTCCTGCGTCACGAAGATCCCGTGCTCGACCTGCGTGCAACCGGCGAGCGTCGAGGCGCGCACGGCCGCGGCGCTATGTGCGTGCACCAGCGTGCGGAGCCCGAGGGCCTTCGCTTCGCCACAGACCGCGACGAGCTGCGAGTCGGACATCGTCTGCTGGCCACCCTCCCGAATGCTCGCCGAGGCAAAGAGCTTGATGACGTCGGCGCCCTGCGCCTTGCGCTGCCGGACGAGCGCGCGCAGCGAATCGGGGGTGAGGCGGGGATCGGTGAGGGGATCGAGTGACGTGAGGATTCGCGGCCCCGGCAGGCCCTGGCTCGCAATCACGTCGCGCAGCTCCGGGTCGTTGCGCGATCCCACACTCTGAATCGTCGTGAACCCCGCCATCAGCGTCGCGTACGCATTGGCCGCCGCCGCGAGCGTGGACTGCGCCGGCGTGTCGCCGTCGCTGGCGGTGTGCAGACGGTTCTGGCGGTTGAAGTACCAGACGGGATGCGTGTGGGCGTCGATCAGCCCCGGCAGCACCGTGCGGTCACCGAGGTCCACGATCCTCGCCCCAGAGGGCACTGGCCCG
Organism: Gemmatimonadales bacterium; assembly: GCA_035318905.1. Lineage (GTDB taxonomy): Bacteria > Gemmatimonadota > Gemmatimonadetes > Gemmatimonadales > GWC2-71-9 > 20CM-2-65-7. Next base: position 1,795 of record DATHDT010000468.1, read on the forward strand.
CGCGCCGCGATGCGAGCGATGCGGCTCCCCTCAATCAGGATGTCGACGTTGCGCTGAACGCCGCCCCGTCCATCCACGACCACCGCGGCGCGCAGCACCACGCGCGCGCTGTCCTGCGCAGCGAGCGGTGCCGCGGCAAGGCTCAACGCCGCCAGCACGCGTTTCATCTGTGCGCCCAGGTCGCCGCCGGCCGCCGACCCAGGCGGTACAGCAACAGCGCCGCGCGCTCCGTCTGCATTCCCAGGGTCCGCAGGTCCACGCGCTCGCCCGGCGCGTGCGTGCCGCTGCCCATGGCGCCCAACCCATCGAGCCCGTCGATCAGCGGCGCGACAAACGAGATGTCGCCGGCGCCGCGTCGTCCTGGATCGAGCGCGGCCACGGCGCCATAGCCCAGCGCCTTGCTCGCGGAATCGTAGACCGCGAGCACCCGGGCGTTGCCGGGCGTCGGCGACATCGCGGGATACTCGTCACGGAATACGATGGTCGCATCGGTGCCCGGCAGGTGCTGCGCCACGATGGTGCGCATACGCTCGCGCGTGCGCTGCAGCTGCTCGTCGGAAATGAAGCGCAGGTCGCCGTGCGCGACCGCGTGCGACGGCACAATATTGAGCTTGCTCGCCGCAGTGCCGCTGATCGCCACGGTGTCATAGGTGACGTCGGTACCGCCCACGACCGTCGCCGCGTTGAAGGTCAGGTACTGCTCCCCGGCGAGCTGAGTGCGGAAGGCGTCGAGAATCCGGGCCACTTCGTAAATCGCGCCATACCCTGCCCCCGTGCCGAACACGCCGGCCGAGTGCGCCTGGCGGCCCGTGGCGGTCACGCGCCACGCGCTGGCGCCGCGGCGCGCGACCGTGGCGTCGGACCGGTTCCCGGCCTCGAATGCCAGTGCCACGTCGCTGCGTTGCGCCGCCTCGATCAGCGCTCGGCGCGCGTCCGCCAGCGGCTCTCCGGGATGCTCCTCATCGCCGGTGAAGACGATGATGATGTTCAGGTCCTTGAGGACTCCCGCCGCCTGCAGGGCCTTGAGCGCGTAAAGAATAACGACGTCTCCACCCTTCATGTCGGCGCCGCCGATGGCGCGGGCACTCGAATCCTCGCGCACGAAGTTCTCGCCCGCCGGCTCGACCACCGTATCGAGATGGCCGATGAGCAGCATCCGCACCGCTCCGGGCTTGCCCCGATGCTCGGCCACGAGGTGCCCCGCACGCCCCACCGCGTCCGGCACCGCCACCCACGTCGTCGTGAAACCGAGCGAGTCGAACGAGGCGCGGAACACCGCGCCGACGTCGCGAACGCCCGCGAGGTTCAGAGTGCTGCTGGGAATGTCGACGACGCGCTGCAGGTAACTGATTTGCGCTTCGCGCGCGGCGACGAGCTCCGCACGTATCCGCCGCTCCGCGCGGTCGACGGACTGCGCGCCGGCTCCCGTGGCCACGAGCCCGAGAACGAGAACGAGAACGAGGACCGCACGCGCGAGACGGCTGGTGCCCATCCCGAGCTACGGGTTGACCACGACGGTATCCTGCGACTGGCGCCGCCGGTCCGCGTCGCGTTCGGCCTGCTTTCGCTCACGCAGCTCGCGCACGTAGCGCCGGAAGTCCTGGAACGTCTGCGCGCGGTCAGCCGCGCGCAGGATGTCCTCGCGCATCAGCTGCAGCTGCCGCGACCGCATCTCCTCGTCGAAATTCCCCTGCGGCAGCAAGTTGCCGAGCAGCGCCAGGGCCATCGTGGGAATCTTGATCCCCGCGATGTGGATGTACTGCGAGTCGATGCCGAACTTGCCGCCGCCCGTGACCCACGTGGGCCGCTGCCGCTCGCGCTGGATCTGATCGTAGACCTGGTTGAGCGAATCCACCATCACGCGCAGGCGCTCGATGGCTTTTTCGTTTCGACCGACCGTGTCGCCGTACAGAGCCTCGGCCACCGTCGACGGCAGCGCGGGACGCGGGCTCACCCACAGGCGCCCATCCCCCACGCGCGGCGTCAGTGCCGTCGCGTCGGGATCGTAGGTCGGCATCGCGGTGCCGCTGTCCGACGGCGGCACCGCCGCGGGAGGCGGCGGCGGGAGCGGCGTGTCGGGCGGCGGCTCGGGGCGCGCCGTCCCGACCCGCGGGCCGCGCGTCGGGTTCGTGCGCGTAGCGCGGAACGGCATGAACGCGACCGTGTCGATCGGCTCGAGCACGACGTAGCGCGGCTGCTGGGGCGCCTGCCACGGGATCGTGACGGCGAGGATCACGCCGACGACGTGCAGCGCCGCCGTGATCAACCACGCGCGACCGACCCGCATGCGCGGTACATGACGGTCAAACAGCGGCGAGCACCTTTCCCAGCCGTTCCGCCGCCTCGATGAGCCGCGGCGTTCCGACCGTGAGCGCGATGCGGAAGAACCCTTCCGCCCCCGCGCCAAAGGCGCTGCCCGGGAGGGTCACGACGCCGACCTCCTCGAGCGCGCGCTTCTGGAATGCTGCCGACGCGAGCCCCTCCGGCAGCGGCACCCACAGGTACATCGTCGCCCGCGGCGTCTCGGCCTCGAACCCGTTGGCGCGCAGGGCCGGGAGAAGCGCGTCGCGGCGCTCCTTAAATTGCGCCGCGTATCCCGCCGCGAGCCGCTCCGCCTGTTTCAAGACCTCGACGCCGGCCGCCTGCACGGGCAAGAACGCACCGGTGTCGACGTAATTCTTGACCTTCGACAACGCGGCGATCCGATCGGCGCGCCCCACCGCCCAGCCGAGCCGCCACCCCGTCATGCAGAAACTCTTGGAGAGCGAATGGAACTCGACCGCAACCTCTTTCGCGCCGGGAATCTCGAAGATGCTCGGCGCGACGTAGCCGTCGAACGTGATCTCGCAGTAGGGATTGTCGTACGCGAGCAGGATGTTGTGACGGCGGCACAGCGCCACCGTGCGCTCCAGATACTCGCGCGGCGCCACCGCGGCCGTCGGATTGTTGGGGTAGTTCAGGTACACCAGCTTCGTACGCTTCAGCGTCTCGGCGGGAATCTCTTCGAGCTCGAGCAGGAAATCGGTGCGTGGCGTGAGATCGTACAGGTACGGCTCGGCGTCGGCGAGCACGGTGCCGCCGTGATAGACGGCGTACCCGGGCACCGGCACGATCGCCACGTCACGCGGATCGAGGACCGCGGCCGCGAGGTGCGCGAGCCCTTCTTTGGACCCCAGCAGCGGATGCAGCTCGGTGAACGGATCGAACGTCTGACCAAAGCGCCGCCGCATGTAGTCGGCCGCCGCTTCGCGAAACGCGGGGAGCCCCAGCTGGAACGCGTAGCGGCTCATGGCCGGGTCCTGCGCGGCGCGCGCCAGCGCCTCGACGGCGACGCGCGGCGGGGCGAAGTCGGCGTCTCCCGCGCCGACGTCGATCACGTCCACCCCCTGCGCGATCAACCGGCGCTTGATCGCCGGCAGCTCCGCCATCGGGTAGATCGGCAGCTGGCCGACGCGTTTGCTGGGTCCCGACACTAGGCTGCTCCGTTCGACTGGAAGTCGCCGATCAGGGTCTCACGATTCGTCAACGCCGCCAGACGGTTGTCGAGCGCCAGGTACTCGGCGCGAAATGCCTCGCGGAACTTCCAGAAATCTTCCCGCGAGCGCCAGCGGTCGATCGTCAGATAGCGTCCGGCGGTGTCCACATCCTTCAGCAGCTCCGTCCCGCCGTATCCCGGCGCCTTGCGAAACAACTTGACCCAGTCGCCCGCGGGGCCATAGGCGGACTCGAAGGCCTGAGCGCTCCCCGGCTTCACCTCGAACGCCCAGACAATTCGGTACATGCCATGAATCTATTCCCGCAAAGGCCGGAAGTTAGCCTTGACCACACCGACCGCATCCACGGCGATCAACAAGCCCTCCTGCGGCAGCGCGGAGACGCCCAGGACCGTTCCGGCGGGCGGGTTTCGTAAGGGGAAGAACTTCGCGCCGGCCTCCCGCACCGTCGCCCAATCCGCGGGCTTGAGTCCGA
>DATHDT010000469.1:0-3951 GCA_035318905.1 Gemmatimonadales bacterium
TTGAGCGGCAAGGCCAATCTCGCCGACGCGGTGCGCGCGACGAAACTCGGCGCCTTCCAGTTCCTCGAGAAGCCCCTCACACCTGAAGGGGTGCTCGTGGCGCTGCGCGGGGCTCTCGAGCTGGGCCGCACGCTCGCCGAGAACCGCCGGCTGCACGCACAGCTGGGCCACGACGATCCGCTCGTTGGGACGAGCGCGGCGATGGACGAGCTGCGCGCCATGATCGCTCGCATCGCGCCTACGGAGTCTCGTGTCTTGATCACGGGCGAGTCGGGAACCGGCAAGGAGCTGGTGGCCTCGGCCATTCATCGCCAGAGCGCGCGATCGGGCAAAGCGTTCGTCACGGTGAACAGCGCCGCGATCCCGCGCGACCTGGTCGAGTCGGAGATGTTCGGCCACGAGCGTGGCGCCTTTACGGGCGCCACCGAACGCCGCCAGGGCCGCTTCGAGCTGGCCGACGGCGGCACGCTGTTCCTCGACGAGGTCGGCGATCTGGGCGCTGAGGCGCAGGCCAAGCTGCTGCGGGTGCTTGAGACGGGCGTCGTCGAACGTCTCGGAGGCGAGCGACCCTTCACGGTGAACGTGCGAGTCCTCGCGGCGACCAACAAGGATCTGGGGCGCGCCGTGCACGACCGTCAGTTCCGCGAGGACCTTTGGTTCCGGCTCAATGTCCTGCCGATCCACATCCCGCCGCTGCGCGAGCGGCCCGATGACATTCCGCCACTGGTGCGTCACTGCGCCACGCGCTGCGCAGCCCGCCTGGGCCGAGCGGTGCGCGTGGACGCCGGCGCGTTGCAGCTCCTCGCCGCCTACCGCTGGCCCGGCAACGTGCGCGAGCTGGCGAACATCGTCGAGCGCCTGGCGATCCTCGCGTCGAGCGAAACGATCACCGCTGATGATGTGACCCGAGTCCTGCCCCACGGACAGGACGACGGCGGGGGCCGGCTCGCCGCCGCGCCGGCGCCGAGTGGGGATGGAGCGAGTCCAGGACCGGACGTCGCCCTGGCGGATGCGCTCGACCAGCACGAGCGCGAGCTGATCGCCCGCGCGTTGTCCGCCGCGCGCGGCAACGTCGCGGAGGCTGCGCGCCGGCTATCGACGGACCGCGCCAACCTGTACCGCCGAATGAGACGGCTCGGAATCGAACCACCCCGAAACGTGATTGAAACGTGACGGGATGACACGACTCGGCCGCGCGGCTACGCAGTTGCGGCCCCGGCTCGCGGCACGTCCCGTGCACTGGCGCCCCACGGCCCCAACCAAGGTTCGGCTATGCTCGCCCTTCTCCTAGTCCTGGCGACGGTTCAGGACACGACGATCATCATTCACCCCGACAGCTCCGGCGCCACGCTCCAGGCGATCGAGCTGCCGCGGGTGGTGACCGACGAGGTCATCCGGTTCTACAACGCCCCCTCGACGACGCGACTCGTCGGCCGTACACGGCTGCCACGCGGCAACGAGTGGCGCGGCGACGTGGCCGTGCGCAACGGCCCGGCGCTGATCGGCGGCCGTGTGAACGGCGCGCTCGTGGTGATCAACGGCGACGTGCTGCTCGAGCCCGGCGCCGAGATCACGGGGGACCTGATCGTCGTAGGCGGGACCGTCGACGGCACGGCGGAGGCGCGGATCGGCGGGGAGCTGCGGCAGTACCGCGAGCCCCTGCTCTATCGCCTGCGCGGTGAGGGAGACGAGATCGCGTACGCGCCGAACCTGCGGCGCCGGGCGCTGTGGAACCCGGGCGCGCGCGTGTCCTGGGGGACCGGCGACACCCGCTCCACGCTGACGATCGCCACCGGGGGGACCTTCAACCGGGTCGAGGGACTGCCGATCGTCTTCGGTCCGCTCTTCGACTGGAAGGTCCGGGACAACCTGCGCGTGCGGCTCGACGCGCTGGGCGTCTTCCGCTCGGCCGGCGACCTGAGCGACAAGCGCAGCGACCTGGGTTACATGCTGCGGACCGAATTGCGGTCGGGAGAAGTCCAGTCATTCGGCGTCGGTTTCCGCGCGTACGACGTGGTCACGCCGATCGAGGATTGGGGGCTACGCAACGCCGAGGTGGGGTGGAGCGCGTTCGTGTTCGCGCGTGACTACCGCGATTACTACCTCAACAAGGGCTGGGCCGCGCGCGCGTTCGCGCACCCCGAGCGGCAGATCGCGCTGACCTTCGAGGTGCGCCGCGATTGGCAGGCGAGCGTCGCCGCGCGCGACCCCTGGACCCTGTTCCGCAACTCGGACGCCTGGCGCCCCAATCCGCCGATCGACGAGGGGCACTACACCACGCTGAGCCTCAACGGGACGATCGACTCGCGCAACGACTTCGATGACCCCACGTCGGGATGGCTGGTCCGCGCCACGCTGGAGTACGCGAGCAGCAAAGATGTGACACCACAGACCGGCGTGCCAGCTGCCGTGCGCGGGACGATCCCGACGGACGGGTCGTACGCCTTTGACCGGCTCTTCCTCGACGTGCGCCGCTACGCACGCGTCAGCGCGTCGGGTCGCTTGAACCTGCGCCTCCTGGCGGGAGGCTGGGTGGGCGGCGATCCGCTGCCGCTGCAGCGTCGGCTCTCGCTGGGCGGTCCCGACCCGATGACCGGCTACGCGTTCCGCGAGAGCGCGTGCAACCGCGACATCGCCGATCCGGCGTTCACCGGATCGCTCGTGGCGGCCTGCGACCGCGTAGTCGCATTGCAGGCTGAGTATCGCGGGCACCTGAAGCTCAATTGGAGTTACACGCCCTTCGGGACAGGACGAGAGGAAGGTGACGAAGAAGGCGGGACGCTGCTGCGACTCGAGGGCCCCGATCTCGTCGTGTTCGGCGACGCGGGCCAGGCGTGGCTCGTGGGGAACGGGCCCGGGCGTTTGCCGAGCGATCGCTTGCCGACGCTCGGCAGCTGGCTCGCCGAGCTGGGGCTCGGCGTCGATTGGGGCGGGTTCGGATTGTATGTCGCCAAGGCGGTGACCACCGGCGAACGACTGCGCTTCACGGTCAGGCTCGATCACCGGTTCTAGGGTGCCCAGAGTGCGGCGAAAGCCGGTACTCGCGCTCTGCGCCCTGATGTGGGGCGTGGCCGCCGGCGCTCAGGCGCAGGCGACCGCTCCGTCGCCGTCGTTGACGGTGACGCTGCAGAGCGACGTACCGCGCGTGCAGAGCACCGGCCTTCTGGCCGACGGGCGCTTTGTGGCTCTGATGCGCTCGGGATTCCCCCTCCGACTGCACTATCGTCTCGAGCTGTGGAGAGTCCGCGCGAGCTGGTTCGACCAGTTCGTGCGCGAGGTACCATGGGACGCCGTGGCGCGCCACGATCCGCTCGCCGACGACTTCGTGCTGATTCGCACGGGCGGCAGCGTCTCGCGCTACGCCACGCCCGAGGAGTTGACGCGCGCGCTCGAGATCCCCTACACGATTCCGCTGCACCCTCCCGCCGGCAACAGCGCACGTTTCTACTTCCTGTGCCGGCTCGAGGTCTCGACCCTCAACGACTCCGATCTTGAAGAGCTGTCGCGCTGGCTGAAGGGGGACGTGGGACCGGCGGTGTCAGGTGAGGGCAACTTCGGGCAAGCGTTGGTACGAGGGGCACAACGTGTGTTGGTCAGGATCGCGGGGCTGCCGAGGCAGAGGCTGGAGGGACGGAGCCCTACGTTCCAAACCGAGCGTCAATCGCCGCCCTGATCTCCTGCAGCGACGTCCCCCGGCTCGCCATTTGGGCCGCCATCATCGCCTCACCCATGCAGATATCGCAGTACGCCCCATGCTCCGACTCGAAGCACGTGAGGAGGGAGCGGTGCCCCGAGTGCTTGGAGCAGTCACAGTGACAATAGACGCCGTCGAGGGTCCCGGCGGCCGCCCGCGCGGCGGCGTACGCCTCGGCGGCACCCGGGGTACGAGGCACGAACGACTCCGGCCGGACATGCTCGGCCGTGATGCCGGGGCGAGGGTCGGGATGCGTC
>DATHDT010000470.1:0-3335 GCA_035318905.1 Gemmatimonadales bacterium
TGGCCTTCGCGATACTCGAACTCGACGTTTTCAAATCGAATTTCATGCACGATGGAGGGCGCATCGAGCGCATCCGGCTTGTCGGGTTTGTCGTTCTCCATCTCCAGGATTTCGAACACGCGTTCCATGGCCGCGAGCGAACGCTGCAGCTCGGAGAAGGTGTTGACGATGTTCCAGACGGGGTTGAGCAGGAGGAACGAGTACCACTGGAAGGCCATGATGTCGCCGATCGACGCGCCGCCCGTGATGTTCATGTAGCCGCCGAACCAGACGATCGCGACGTTCACGGCCGCCTGCAGCAGGCCCCACGACGTCCAGAGGACGAGCTCGCGGCGATGCGCGAACATTTCCTTTCGCACCACGGTGTGCCGTCCGACCATGTAGTCGAACAGCTCCACCAGCTCGCTGCGGAAGGCCCGCACGATGCGGATCCCCGAGAATGCTTCGCCGACGCGGCTGTCGATCTGCTCGACATCTTTGCGCACTGAGCGATAGATCGGGCGGACGCGCCGCGCGGCGACGAAACTGATGAGCATCGCCCCGGGGATGACGATCACGGCCGTCAGCGCCAGCCGCCAGTTCAGCACCAACAGCACGCCGATCGAGATGACGAGCCGCAGCACCGAAATCGCGGGCGAGACGATCGCCATCTGCAGGAAGCCGGTCGTCGTTTCGACGTCGCCCGTGAGGCGCGACAGAATGCCGCCCGTTTTCATCTCCCACAGCTTTTCCATCGGGAGATGGAGCAGCCGCCCGAAGAGCGAGCGCCGCAAGCTGAGGATGACCCGCGTGTTCAGGAGGCGCTGGCGGTAGTCCTTGAGGGCGCCCACGAGGTTGGAGAGGATCACCACGCCCACGAAGGCCGCGCCGGCCAGGTTGAGTTTGATCAGGCGCGACGCCGAGTCCAAGCCGGTGTTGAGGAGCACCCGATCGATGATGTACCGCATGAACAGCGGCTCGATCATCTCGAGGCCCGCGGCGATCAGCGCGAAGCCAAAGAGGGCGGCGATCGCGTAGCGGTAGGGCCGCAGCCAGCGCAGGTAGTCGCGGACGTACCCGCGGCGCTTGCCCGCAGGCTTGGCCTTGCCCTCGTCCTCGGTCAGATCGTCGAGGCGCCGGGCCTTGTAGTCCTCCAGGAACTTCTGGTACCGCTCGCGCGACGAGTGGGCGTGGCTCATCCGGCGGCGGCCTCGAGCAGCTCGTCGATGGCGCCATAGCCCGACGGCAGATCCACGCCGTCGAGCGACGCGCCCGCCTCGAGCAACGCCTTGACGGTGTCCGGGGTCCGTCGATGGGTCCAATACGAGTCGACGCACGCCTTCACGGCGAGGACCAGCGGCGTGCGTCCCTTCGCATCCGGCATGTCGACAGGCGCCCCCCGGTCGATCAGCAGTCGCACGGTATCCGCGAGCCCTTTCCATGCCGCCACGTGCAACGCGGTGCTGGCCGGCGCGATGTCGAAGTACCCATCACCCGCATACAATGCGGCCACCGGCACGCCGAGATCGAGCAAGTGACGGACTCCTTCGGTATTCCAGGTCCCCGCGAATTCCGCGAGACGCTGGCCCCCTTGAGCGACCAGGGCGCGCACGAGCGCTGGGTCGCGCGCGAGCCTCGACACCCCGACTCCATCGTCCATGGCGCAGGCGGCGATCAGCCCGTCCACGCCCTGAAGCGCGGTGTCGAACCCACGGTGCGCGAACAGGGCGAGCAGGTCACCCCTGCCCCGCCGGGCCGCCCGCTCGATGGCCGTGGCGCCGTCCCTGCGGAGCAGGGGGTCCGCTCCGTGATCGAGCAACAGCTCGATGAATTTGAGATCGTTGTCACGTGCGATAGCGTGATGAATCGCGAACCAACCCCGTTGGCGATTATGGTTGGCGTCGGCGCCGTGCGCCAACAGGTATTTCGTGCCCTCGTAATCGTGCCAGTCAAGCTTGCGGATCAACATGAGAGACAGATGCTCGGGCGTTACGCGTCCCGTTTCCACCAGGAGCTGCATGGCAGCACTGTCGTCGGTCTCGGGCGAGTGATAGACCGCCTCTACGTCGTTCGGATCGGCGCCGCGGTCGAGCAGCAGCCGTGTCAACTCGGCGTGGTGCGCGACCCCGGCCGCGCCATACAACGCGGTCTCCCGCTCCGGGTGCTGGCCCGTGGTCCAGAACCCGGTGTTGGGGTCGGCCCCGGCGTCCAGCAGCGCTGTGGCGGAGCGCATGAAGGCGGGAGTCCGCGCCGGGTCGAGCCGCAGATACTTCGAGAGCGCCAGGTAGTTGAGTGCATCACCGCCGTAGGGTGGGCTCGTAGCGGTTGCGCGCGACGGATCCTCGGCGAGCAAGCGGCGCACCGCGGCATCGTCACCCAGGATGGCCGCGACGTGGATGTCGCCACCGGCGGCGAGCGCGGGGTGGGCCGCCAGGATCGTCTCAGCGCCCTGCAAGTCGCCGTGCCAAGTCGCGGCTTCGATGAACGCCGCGCGCGGATCGGTCGCGCCGCCGGTCACGGCCCTCCGCGAGGTGCGATCACCGACAGGGCGGCGAGGAGCAAGATGTCCCGCATGAGAGCCTCGTCCGAAAGGTGCCCCAGACCTTTCGGGGTGTCTAGGAAGGCGTCAACGCGGTCAGCGCGCGGCGTTGGCCAAATCCGTTACCGCCGCGGCGAGTGTTCGCACCTTCGCGGCGTCGGCAGCGCCCGCGGCGTCGCCGTTCAACTGCGCGGCGAGCTGCGACAGTGCGTCCTTGCGCGCCTGCCCCGACAGCTTCTCGGCGCGCGCCAGCGCCTGGCGGGCCGCCGTCACCTTCGCGGGCGCGAGGCCGTTGCCGCGCGCCAGCTGGTCGAGATACGCGCGCGCCACGACGGGGTTCGCCGGCCACACCAACTTCTGCTGGTCCTGGGCGTTCAAGTAATCGAAGTGAATCAGCTTCGCCGCGTCGATCTCATTCTGGGACAGGAAGCCGCTGGGCACGAGCTCGAAGATGTCGAGCCCGCGCGCGATCTCGGAGCTGAAGATGTAGCCGTTGTACCAGTACGCCGACCACGACCCGGCGCCGAGCAGCTTGGTCGAGTCCATCGGCCCGCGATCGAAGAACGCGATTTCCCGCGGGTGGCTGGGATCGGTCCAATCGAACACCGAGATGCCGCCCTGATACCACCCCTGCGCCATGATGTCGCGCCCGGGGATGGGGATCAGCGTGCCGTTGTGCGCCACGCAGTTCTCGTTCGACGTCTGTGGCGCCGGCAGTTTGTAGTAACTCTTGAACGTCATCGTGCTGCCCGCGAGCGTGAAGATCGCGTCGGCGCCCCACTGGGGTTTGTCGGTCACGCGGCAGCGCGGCTGCAGG
>DATHDT010000471.1:0-2469 GCA_035318905.1 Gemmatimonadales bacterium
CGCCGGCATTTTGGGAGGCGTATTCATGGGGGGAGAATCTAACCGCGGAACCCGAAAACGTTTACTTAGTGATGAGCATCCACCCTCAAGCCCGTATCGGGCACGTTCACTTGACTGTCTCAGACCTCGAACGCGCGCTCGCCTTTTATCGCGACGTGCTCGGTTTCGAGGTCACCGCGACATACGGACGTGACGCCGTGTTTGTCTCGGCGGGCGGCTACCACCACCACATCGGGCTCAATACCTGGGCGGGCCGCGGCGCGCCACGCCCGGCCCCCGGTTCGACCGGCCTCTACCACTTCGCCATCCTGTATCCTGACCGCGCGGCCCTCGCCGTCGCGGTGCGCCGCGTGCTCGAGCATGGCGTCGCGCTCGAGGGCGCATCGGATCATGGGGTGAGCGAGGCCGTATACCTGCGCGACCCCGACGGCAACGGCATCGAGCTCTACCGCGATCGGCCCGAGAGCGAGTGGCCCCGGGCGACGGACGGCAGCATCGCGATGTACACGCGGCCGCTCGACCTCCCGGGACTCATCGGCGCTGCGGGATAACCTGCGCTTCGACGGACTTCGTGTAGGTGAAGTGCGCCGCGACGATCCGCCACGCCCCGCCCTCGTTCTGCCATAACATCGTCCCTTCGCCGGGACCGATCTGGCGGGTACTCCCGGCGGCCAGATCGAGCGTGAAGGGAAACGTGACCAGCGCGAGGTCTTTTCGCATCAGGACGACGTGCGGGGTCTGCATGGCGAGATTGGTCATCGTCACGGTGGGCAGGTAGGCGCGCTGGAGCTGCGATTCCTCGGTCCACCCCTGCGTGTGGGCGCCGGTCGGCCAAACGACGGTGAGATAGTCCTGCGATGTGTAGAACGGCGCGAGCGAATCGGCGCTGTGGACGTTCCAGGCCTTCACCCAGCCCTGGACACGCGCCCGGACGTTCGCTTCGTTCACCCGGTCCACGACCGGCGCGGTACCACCGCCGCAGGCGACGAGGGTGACCGCGAGGAGCGTTCCCCTGATCAGATCGATCCGCCGGGGCATAGGTCCTCCCTGTGGTGTGCCCCCTACGTAGCAGCCGGATCGGAGCCGCGGCAAGTGCCGGCGACCTCGTATTGACACCCCCCGGGACCCCGACTAGCGTGGGGCCCCATGACCACACCACCACCGCTTCCGCCGCGTCCCTCCGTGGGCCGGTCTTCGTTCGCCATCGCGATGAAGGATTACACCTTCATCCGCCCCGGCATCGCCGTCTCGATCAGCGCCGTTACCCTCGTGGTGGCGCTCGTGATCGGGTTCTGGCTCATCGCCTCCCTGCGCAGCGCGGCCGCGACGGTCGAGGGCGGAGCGCGGACGGTCGAGACGCTCCACAGCTACAACGCGGGCATCGAGGTGTGGCGCGAGATGGTAACGAGCACCGATCCCGCCTACAAACGCCCCGAAGCGCTCGCGCAACGCGATAGCCTCGGCCGCTCGCTGCGGGAGCGGCTCGCCAGGCTGGGCACCGAGATGTCGAGCCCCAACGACCAGGAGCGCGTCCAAAAGGTGCTCGAGGGCCTGACGCGCACCGACCCCAGCGTCAGCACGGAGGCGCGCAATGCGATGATCGTCCTGCTCGCCAAACAGGACTCCGCGATGTTCAAGGCGGCGAAGACATCGCAGGACGCCGTGGTGCTGTCGGCGGCGTTGCTGGGGCTGACGGTATTGGCAGCCGGCATGCTCGTCATCCCGATGGCGTGGCTCTACGTCCGTTACAAGCGCGGAGCGGTGATCGAGGTGAAGGTCTGACGACCACCGCGTCCCACGCCCCGACGGCGATCGAGAGCGCCCGCGACCGGGAGCGCATCAGGACCGTCGTCGTGCCGGATCACGACGACCTCGTGGGACTGCTGGCCGATCGCATCGTCGACGTGATCAACCGCGAGACGGCCGCGAAGGGGCGCGCCGTGCTGGGGCTGGCGACGGGGAGCACGCCGATCGGCGTGTACCGCGAGCTGATTCGCCGCCACCAAGCCGGCGGCCTCGACTTCTCGCGCGTCGTCACGTTCAATCTCGACGAATACTACCCGATGGCGTCGGACCGGCCGCACAGCTACCGGCGCTACATGTGGGAGAACCTGTTCGCCCACGTGAACATCGCCAAGGCCAACGTGCACATCCCGGACGGCAGCGTGCCGCGCGAGCGCCTCGCCGAGCACGCCGCCGCCTTCGAGCGCGCCATCACCGATGTGGGCGGCATCGACTTCCAGCTGCTCGGGATCGGCAAGAGCGGTCACATCGGTTTCAACGAACCCGGCTCGTCGGCCGATTCGCGCACACGGCTCGTCACTCTCGACACGATCACCCGCAAGGACGCGGCCGCCGACTTCTTCGGCGAAGACAACGTGCCGCGCGAAGCGATCACGATGGGCGTCGCGACGATCCTCGAGGCGCGCGAGATCGCACTGATCGCGACGGGCGAGCACAAGGCGGCGA
>DATHDT010000472.1:0-4194 GCA_035318905.1 Gemmatimonadales bacterium
CGACGCTCGCGATCGCAGCGTCGCCGCTGCGGTAGCCGAAGGTCTTGCTCGGGATCGGATGGCCGTTGCGGTCGAGCGCCGCGGCCTGGATGGCGCGCCGGCCGTTGACGCCGACCTGCAGCGTGTCGGGCGTGTTGCGGATCGAGAAGGTCACCTGATTGACTCGCACCGTGGCGGCGCCCTGCACCTTGAGGCTCGGGTTCACGGAATCGCGCACGACGACCACGCCGTTGCCCGCGCCGACGCTGTGCGTCCGCCCCGTCGTCCCATTCACCGTCACGACCGTCGGCGTCGCGGAGACGAAGCTGCGCGTGAACCCGGACGCGACGACGCCACCGAAGTTGTCGTACGCGGTCGCCCGGAGATCGAACGAGTCGCCGATCGCCGTGATGACCGTGTCGGCCGGCGCCGGCACGACGCTGCGCAACTCGCGCACGTAGAGTGCCGCCGTGTCGGCGTGCCCCGCGGCGGTCGCGATGATCTTCGTCGAATCGCCCGTGACCGCGCTGGCGAGGCCCGACCCGTTCACCGTCGCGACCGACGGCACCGTGGACGTCCAGCCGATCGTCACGCTCACCGGGTTGCCGGAGGAATCGCGCGCGGTGGCGCTGTATTGCAGGGTAGCGCCGCGGGCGATCGTATCGACCGCGCGGTCGAGCGTGACCGACGCAACGGCCCCGCTCAGCGCCGTCGCGTTGAACGTCACGGGCGACGCGATACCGGTCACGTTCGCCCGGAACGAGCGTGGGCCCGCGGCGGGACCGATGAAGGCGTTCGTCTCCGCGTACCCCAGCGTGTCGCTCAACACGAGGCTCGGACTTACGGAATCGCCGGCGCCCAGGGCCGTGAACGACACGGGCACCCGCACCCCGAGGCCGTCGGTCGCCGTGACACGGACGCGCAACGGCACCGGGAGCGGGACGCCCGGGACCGCCGTCTGGCTGTCGCCACTGACGCGGGTGAGCGCACTGGCGACGGGCTGCGCGGCGACGAGGACCGTGTCGGCGGGGCCGTTGAGCAGCTGGGCCACGATGCGCGCCGTGCCACGCGCGCTGCCGCCCACGACCTGCCCCAGCGCCCTGTTCGGGACCCGGACGCGCGCGGAATCGAGCGACCGCCAGGCGACCGGCGTGCCCGGGATCACCGAGTCGGACGGTCCGAACGCCTCGGCAGTGAGCGTCAGGGACTGGCCGAAAAACACTGCCGTGTCCGGCGTGGTGATCGTGACGGAGTCCGCGTCGAACCCTACCCCGACGTACGTGATGGGCGTCTCGACGGGCTTCGCGCCTCCGCCGGCGGTGACGGTGACGGTTTGCGGATAGGGCGTAGTGCGGAAGACGGTGTCGCCCGCGGCGTTGATGAGGCGCAGATAGAGGAGCAGGTCCTCACTCGAAGCGAGCAGCGGGACCGATATCGAGAGATCGATCGAATCGGTGGTGAGCGGGATCGCAATGACGGTGTCGACCACCGGCTTCGCATCCCCGGCGCGCACGACAGTGACCCGAGCGCGATCGAAGTCAACGACACCGGCGAGGCTGCTTTCGAACGCGGGCGCGAAGGCGAGATGACCCGACAACACTCGCGGGGCGGTAGAATCGCGGAGGCAGCTCAGTACCGCGACGGTAGCCAGCAGGAACCAAACGACGCGGCGGGTCACGAACCTGCGATGTCGGTCACCGGCTCCACTCGATGAGTATGCCGAGGCGCGGACCGAACAGCGAAACGCTGGTGCCCTCGTCGTTGAGCTTGCCGAACGCGAGCTGCGCCTGCAGCACCGCGGTCGCCTGCTCGCTCAGCCGATAGCGGACGTCCGATCCTGTCCGCACGAGGTACCCCAGGAGGACCATCGTTTCGTCGGGACCAGTCAGCTCGTGCCGGAACTCGAGCAGCGGGACGAGCGTGACCTTGGGCGACAGCGGCCGTTCCATGCGGGCGCCCAGCGCCAGCACGTTGCCGCGCGGTACGGAGATGGCGCCGGGCGTATCGAAGCCCCGGGGGCGCAGACGACGCATCTCCCAGCCGTACAGCGACAGACTGTTCCGCCCGAGCGGCATGCTGACGGCGGCATAGGCGAGCGCGCGGTCACCGATGAGCGTTTGGCCACCCGCGCTCATCTCGTTGGCGCCCGACGTCGTGTAGATCAACGCACCGCGGAAATACTTGCCCCCGCCGAACGGGCCTTCGATGCCGACTCGGGCACGGACTTCGCCGCCGGGCGACATCTCGCTGCCACCGGCGACGGGCGTGTAGCTCGCGCCATGGCGAAAGCTGACGCCGGTCCCCACCGCCCAGTTCTGACCCATCTTGAACGCCGAAGCGAACCCGGCCGACACGCCTCCACCCGAGCCGAACCCGGGCGTCGTGAAGCCAAGCAGATCGGTCGCGGTCGCGCCGAACAGGGGAATGGTCGTGTCGGGCACTTCGGCGGCGCCCGTGGGCAGCGTCCCCACGAGTGTGAAGAGCAGCCGTCCCGGGATCACGCCGACCGTCGCGCGGATGTCGGTGTCGATGAGACCGGAGTGGTCGATCGTCGCCCCCCCCCCGCCGGCCTCGTGGACCGAGGCACTCGCGTACGCGCTCCCGATGTCCACCACGACTCGATTACCGAATCGCTGCGTGACCGCGAAGGGGATCGTCATCTCGCTGATGCGATCGAACGCGAGTCCTGAGCCGAAGCTGTAGCTCTCGAAGTACACGCCCGTCCGCGCCACTGTGGCGTTGGCGGCCGCCTGCCCCGCCGCGTTTGTCGCCGCCGCACCCACCGGAAGAAGAGCCAAGAGAAGGAAGGCCGGTGTGCGCATTCTAGGGCCGCTTGAAGATGATGCGGAGGATGACCGACACCTGCACGACGGAATTGATTCCCTGGCTCGCGGGCGTCAGCTCGGGCTGGGTGGTCTCGTTGCCGTTGCCGGTCAGGACGCCGCCGAGTGACGGCGAGGTCTCATTCTTGGCGGACTCGAGCGCGCCTGCCGTCGGCAGGGACGGCGGCGGCGCCTCCGGCGGCGCCACGTCCACGGCAGCGACAGCGTCGCCGCCGGCCTCGACGGCCGGCGCCGCTTCGGCCGCCTGTTGCTGCTGCTGGGCCGCCTGGAAGTTCGGATCGGCACGGACCGAGGCGCTGAAGGCCGACGCCGCGGCGCGGTAATCACCGCGATCGAGAGCCTCGAGTCCCTGACTGTAAGCGAGGAACGCGGCGAGGTTGCGCGGACCCTGACGCAGGATGCGCTGCCGCTCGGCGTCGGTGAGCTGGATGCCCAGCTGCGACGCCAGGCTGATGACGAGCTGCTTTTCGAGATCGAGCAACTGCTGGAACGTGCCGCTCGCCTGCGCCCCCGACCGCACCGTTCCATCACCGCGGACGACGGACGCCGAAAGCCGGACCGGCCCGTTGGGCGTGATCGACGCGACGCCCTGCACCATCCGCTCGGCGCGCAGCAACCGGCCGACGCGCGCCGCCGTCGCGGGATCGCCCCGCTCGCTCTGACCGAGCTTCAGCTCGTCGAGCAACGCGCCGATCTGGATGCGCTCCAGGAGCCGGAGACTCCGCACCAGCGCCAGGTCCGACGTGATCAGCTCGGCGAGGCCGCGCGACAGCGGCCGGAACGTCGAGTCGCTGGAGGAGATCGTGACCGGCAAGACGGCCAGCGTCGATGGCTCCGGGGGTTGGCGCGTCAGGGTTGATTCGCTCGCCAACGCCTGGCGGGCCGTCTGCTCGGCCTGCGTGCGAAGGGCGATCTGAGCCTTGGCGCGCACCGTGCCAACCCCACGGGCTTGGGGATGCTGCGCCGCGAAGTCGGTGTAGGTCGCGAACGCGAGGTCGTAACGGCCGCTCTTCTCCTGGCACCCACCGATGACCAGGGGGCCGATGGCATTGGCGGGGGCGAGCTGTTGGCCGGCTCGGGCGACGACGGTGGCCGTGTCGCACCGCCCGGCTGCCATCAAGGCAGCGGCGAGGCGAAAGCGGGCAGTGGCGTTGCTGGGCTGTTGCCGAGCTTGGACCCGAAGGGCGGGAATGTCGGCCGGCGTAACGGCACCTGTGCGGACGGGTCCCCCGCCTGCGCAGGCCAGGCCGAGGCAGCTCACCCCAAAGACGACAGCACGACTAACCCTCAAATGAAGCTCCGCCGCCACGTTAGGGGGGGTGGAAAGATGCCCCGCGACCCAATGCCCGCAAGGGCTTACACGATTACTGCG
>DATHDT010000473.1:0-2176 GCA_035318905.1 Gemmatimonadales bacterium
CACTTGGCCAGCACGTCGGTCGCGTGGATCACGCCGTCTCGCTGCAGGCGGCCCTCGACCACCACCTCCACCGAGTCGGTGAACGTGTCCGGCGGGAGCCCCCGGAATACCACGGGATAGCTGACGGTGCCGTCGGTGATATGGAAGCGAAGGGTTTGGGTCGCGGTTTCCTTCTCGACCGTGCCCGGGACGACGCGCGCTCCCACCTTCATGCCGAGGTCGTAGAAGGACGGGTCCGCGGACACCTTCTGGGCGAGCTCGCTGGGCGTGAGGAAGTACTGTCCGGTTTCCTTGATCCCCGACGCCATGAGGTAGCCGACGGAGCCGACGATCAGCACCGCGCCTATGGCGAACTTCGTCCCTGCCTTCATGCTCTATATATACCACCCTGTCCCGGGCACGCTCCAGCCACGGATTATGAAGGCGGGTCGGCCGTGAAGGGGGGCTGCACCAATCCCCGGTCCGTGACATACGCCGTGACGTACCGGGCGGGGGTCACGTCGAACGCATAGTTCAAAGCCGGAACGCCGGGAGGCGCGATCGGGCGCCCCGCGATAGTCGTGACTTCGTCGGCGGCGCGCTGCTCGATGGGGATCACCTCGCCGTCGGCGAGCGAGGGATCGACGCTCGACCACGGTCCGGCGGCGTAGAACGGCACGCCATGGTGGCGGGCCAGCACGGCGAGCCCGTAGGTGCCGATCTTGTTCGCGAAGTCGCCATTGGCGCAGATCCGGTCCACCCCCACGATCACGACGTCGACCTTCGCCTGCCGCATCAGCACCCCCGCCGCGCTGTCAGGGATCAGGGTGCACGGAATCCCGGCATGTTTCAACTCCCAGGCGGTGAGCCGCGCGCCCTGCAGGACGGGTCGGGTCTCATCCACGTAGACGTGCACCTTCCGTCCCTGCTCGTGTGCGAGGTAGATCGGCGCGAGCGCGGTGCCGATGCCGCCGGTCGCGAGCGCGCCGGCGTTGCAGTGCGTGAGGACATTGGCGCCGTCGGGAACGAGCGGGAGCCCATGCTCGCCGATGCGCCGGCACATCGCGCGGTCTTCTTCCCAGATCGCCGTCGCTTCGGCGTGGAGACGCTCCCAGATCGCGGACCCATCGCCAGGCGTGGCCGTCGCGACGCGCGCCATCCGGTCGAGGGCCCACCGCAGGTTCACCGCCGTGGGTCGCGTGGCGCCGAGGACGTCGACGAGATGCGCGAGGCGCGCCAGGTAGGCTTCGCGCGCGGCGCCGCGCAGCTCGCGCGTGCCGGCCACAAGCCCCATCGCGGCGGCGATCCCGATCAACGGCGCACCGCGCACCTCGAGGTGGCGGATCGCGTCGGCGACCGCCTCTGCGCTCTCCAGGTCGCGCTCGATCTGCATGTCGGGGAGGGCTCGCTGATCGAGCACGCGCACCGCACCCGACGCGGTCCACGAGATGGCTTGTACGCTCACGCTACCAAAGGTAGCATTTCCCCATGACCTACCAGACCCTGCTCTTCGAGATCCGGGACCGCGTCGCGTTCGTGACGGTCAACCGCCCCGATAAGCTCAACGCGTTGAACGATCAGGTCATGGCCGAGCTGGGGGACGTGGCGGAGCGCATCGCGTCGGACGACGCGATCGGCGGCGCGATCCTCACGGGGGCCGGCCCCAAGGCCTTCGTGGCCGGGGCGGACATCGCCGACCTTGCGAAGCAGGGACCCTTCGACGGCAAGGCGCGCGCGATGCGGGGACAGGCCGTGCTGCGCCGCCTCGAAACGTGCGGCAAGCCCGTCATCGCCGCGGTGAACGGATTCGCCTTGGGAGGCGGCTGCGAGCTGGCAATGGCGTGCCACATTCGCATCGCCAGCGAGACCGCCAAGTTCGGGCAGCCCGAGGTCAAGCTGGGGATCGCGCCCGGGTACGGCGGGACCCAACGCCTCCCCCGCCTCGTCGGCAAGGGCGTGGCCCTGCAGCTGATTCTGACGGCCGAGATGATCGACGCGCAGGAGGCCTACCGTATTGGTCTGGTCAACAAGGTCGTCCCCGCCGCCGAGCTCCTCGCCGCATCCGAGCAGATGCTCCGGGGTATCCTGAGCATGGGGCCCCTGGCGGTGCGGCTGGCCCTCGAGGCCGTCGATCAGGGGCTCGAGATGACCTTGGACGAAGGCCTGCTGCTCGAGGCGAACCACTTCGGTTTACTGG
>DATHDT010000474.1:0-5271 GCA_035318905.1 Gemmatimonadales bacterium
GCTGCCAGTCATTGAACGAGCCGACGACTTCGACGGACCGCGCGCCCGGGAAGTGGCCGACGAACTGGGCGACGCCCTCCTCGGCTCCCGGGGTCGCCGACTCCCTCAACGGCAGGAAGACGACGGCCGCGACCGCGGCCGCCACCGCGAGCGTCCACACCGGGCGCAGACGGAAGGTCACGGGCCGCAGCAACCAGTTGGGAGGCCGGGGCGCGGGAGCCTCGCGCCGGATCTCCGCCATCACGCGGTCGGCGACGCTCGTCGCCGGCGGTTCGCGCAGCAGCGCCGCCGCGGCCGTCAGGCGTGCATAGGCTTCGCGCAGCTCGGCGGGCAGCGCGGCCGGATCGCGCTCGCCGTCGAGCGCCTCCTGCAACCGCGGATCGATCACGGTCATACGAGCTCCTTCAGCGCCAAGAGCAGTGCTTCGCGGGCGCGGTGGACGCGCATCTTCAGCGTCGGAATCCGGGCGCCCGTCACGTCGGCCATCTCCTCGTAGCTCAGCCCCTCCACGTGTTTCAGTACGAATGCCTCGCGCTTCTCCGGCTGCAACGCCGCCAGGGCGCGCTCGACCAGGGCCACCTGCTCACTTCGTTCGAGCACGGCCCACGTGTCGACGGGATCGGCGAGCGGCGGCGCGTCGTCCAACGCGATGTCGCTCATGTGGCGCCGCCCGATGTGGCTCCGGCAGCGGTTCCCGGTGATACGGTACAGCCAGCTCTTCAGGTGCTCCGGATCGCGACATTGCGCGAGGTGCCGGTAGGCGCGCACGAGACTCTCCGCCACGGCGTCCGCCGCGGCATCAGCACTCCCCAGCATGCGCGCGGCAAACCGCAGCAGACCCGGCTCGTACCGCCGGATGATGATCCCAAACGCCTCCGCGTCGCCGTCCAGGACTTGGGCGACCACCGAAGAATCCGATGGAGCGTCGCTCACTACGAGGGGGGACCCCCGTGGAGCGGGTTTGGTCACGGTGGGGGGGTGCGGCTGGCGAGAACTTCGCGGGCGGCGCCGAGGAATGTGGACGCCTTGACGCCGGCGCCGTCGACGCCGCCGGCGAACGCTTCGAGCACCGCTTCGGCGCGGCGACGGTACGACGCATCGCCGGTCGCCTCGGCGAGGCGGAGCAGGACGCGGGCGGTCCAGGCGTTCGCGCCCGGCAGGATGTCGTCAAAGACCTGCTTGGTGCGGTCGGACAGCGCCGGCGCGGTGGGGTCGACCGCTGCGGCGTCGAAGTACCCGCCGAGCGGGTCGGCGTAGGTCGACTCGAGCACCGCGGCGAGGTCACGCGCGATCGCGAGGTAGCGCGCGTCCCCGCCGACCTGATAGGCGGCGACGCACGCGCCCGCCACCTGCACCTGATCCTGGAGCAGGCCGCCGCCACCCACCTGCGCCGATCCGGTGACGGCGTGACGCACGCCCCAGCCGCGGGCGTACATGCGCTGCAGCAGACCATCGAGCGCGCCGCGTGCCCGCCGTTCCGCCGGGGCTTCGCCCAGCGTCGCGGCCGCGAGGATGACGGCTTCGATGACGTAGGCTTCCTGATCCGCGAAGATGGCGCGATCGCCGGGATCGGCGACCTCGCGCGCGAGGCTCCGGGCGAGGGCGCGGCCGGCGTCGCGGTAACGCGCTTCACCGGTGACGACCCACCCTTTGGCCAGGCCGCGGAGTAACGCCGCGCGCACCAGACGCGGTGGATCCTCAGGCGCTCCTGTCGGGGGACCGCTGGCGACGGCCGCCGAATCGATCAGCAGATCGAGCGCGCGCCGGGCAACGACCAACGAGAGCGAATCGTTGGAGCGCGCGAATTCGGAAATGAGCAGCGAGGCCGCCTCGGCGTGCATCACGCTCCCTACGGCGGTGCGGGTGCGCACGGCGAGATCGAGCGCGTTGCGCGCCGTGACGACTTCGGGGTTGATGCGGTCCGCCTTGAGGACGCCGCGCCCCACGCCGGTCCCCGCGAACGCCAGCTGCCGCACCAGCGCGGCGTGCTGCACGATGAACGCGCGGCGATCGCGGTAGCTCTTCGCGACTTCGGGGAGAATCTGCTTCAGCCCGCGCCCCGTGATCGGGTCGTCCGCCGGGAAGTACGTGCCGCCGAAGAATGCGGCGCCGTCGGGGGTGAGGAATACGGTGAGGGGCCAGCCGCGCAGCCCGGCCATCGTCGCGACGGAGGCCTGGTAGCGCTGCGCCACGTCGGGACGCTCGTCGCGGTCGACGCGCACCGGAACGAACAGGGCGTTGATCAATGCGCCGATCTCGGGATCGGTGTAGATCGCGCGGTCGGTCTCGGCGCACCAGCGGCACGCCTCGCCGCCGACGTACAGCAGCACCGGGCGGTCCAGCTTCGCGGCGAGGGCAAACGCGTCGCGCCCCCACGGTTGCCAATTCACCGGCTGGCGCGCGGCGCGGGCGAGGTAACTCGTCGCGGAGTGGGCCATCCGGTTCGTGAACGGCCCGCGCTCGGTGATGCAGGCGGACGCGCCGACGAGGAGCAAGGGGAGAAGCAGGGGGGTGCGCATCGGATTCGCGCGAGAAGATACCCTGCTGACGGCCATGCGTTCTCCGGCACCCCCGTTTCTGCCGCTATATTGCCCGCCATGAGTGATGTAACGATCACCCCCAAGCCGAACGGGCCACTCGTCGTGCAAGGGCCCGTCCGGGTCGTGACTCCCGACGGGCGGGAGTTGCCGGTCCCCCCGCGCAAGGACGGCCGACCGGCGGAAGTCGTTGTCCTATGCCGATGTGGCGGGTCTGCCACAAAGCCGTTCTGTGACGGAACGCACAAGAGAAACGGCTTCACGGACGCCCCGATACCCCCTTCCTGAGAGCAGAGCGTATTATGTTGTCTGGCGCTGCTGGACTCCCCGTGCCCCCGAACCTGAGGAGCGACCGACAATGGCTAAGGGAAAGACCCCGATGGCCGCGGATGAAGGCTATTGCGTGAAGTGCAAGGCGAAGCGGAAGATCTCGAACGGCCAGCAGGTGAAGATGGCCAATGGCCGCCCCGCGCTGAAGGGCGTGTGTCCTGTCTGCGGGACGGGGATGTTCAA
The DNA here is from genome assembly GCA_035318905.1 of Gemmatimonadales bacterium. GTDB lineage: Bacteria > Gemmatimonadota > Gemmatimonadetes > Gemmatimonadales > GWC2-71-9 > 20CM-2-65-7. The sequence goes on from DATHDT010000474.1 coordinate 3,051, forward strand.
GATTCTCTCACCGCCCAAGTAACCACCCATCCGCCCATAACTCGCGCCCCCGGCGAAGCCGTCGCCGGGGGCGCGATTCATTTCATGACCGCCACCCGGCGGCTGCCGTTCCCCTGAAACGCGTAGCGAATCGTGTAGCACGCCGCTCCGACGTCGCGGCAGTAGTAGGCGACGATCTCGAGCTTGGCGTAGCGCCCGTCGCTGGTACGCACGGCATACACGTGGCCCTTCGACGTGAGCAGGTGCGACAGCATGCTGTAGGCGTACCACTTCCCCACGCCCGGGTTCACGGTGTCGCGCCCGAACTCCGTCGCCGCGTAGCCGTCCACCGGCACCTGGGCAACCGAGTCGAACGGCACGGCGCCGAGGTCGGCGATGCCGGCGGCCGGCGCGGCGATGAGGTGATGCCGGCGGAACGCGATGTCCCAGGAACCCGAATCGACCACCGCGTTCCGCGTGAAATCGAAACGCCGCCACCCTTCGCCTGCCGACGCGTCGAGCGTGTAGGTGCTCGGCCCGACGAGCGAGTCACGCACCGCTGCCCCCCCCGGTGCCGGGACGGTCAGCGCGTAGGGCGGGAACTCCGGCGTCGTGAAGGAGCCGATGACGAGGGAGGCGACCAGCAGCAGGAAGGCGCCCGCGAGCACGAGCACCAGAATCGGCGGGCGACTCAAGCCTCCGCCATGAAGGGATAGGTGGGATCCCGGGGCGGGACGAAGTTCTCCTTCACGGTGCGGGCGCTGGTCCAGCGCACGAGGTTCAGCAAGCTCCCCGCTTTGTCGTTGGTGCCGCTGGCGCGCGCGCCGCCGAACGGTTGCTGCCCCACCACCGCACCGGTCGGCTTGTCGTTCACGTAGAAGTTCCCCGCGGCGTAGCGCAGCGCCGCCTGCGCTTCGGTCACCGCGCGCCGGTCCTGCGCGAAGACGGCGCCCGTCAGGGCGTAGGGTGACGTGCGATCCACCAGGGCGAGCGTCTCCGCCCACTGCCGCTCGGGATAGACGTATAACGTCAGCACCGGCCCGAAGATCTCCTCGCACATCGTGCGGTAGGCGGGGTCTTCGACCTGAATGAGCGTCGGCTGCACGAAGTAGCCGTCCGCGTCGTCGCAGCCGCCCCCGAAGAGCACCTTGGCTTTGGCGTCGCTCTTCGCGCCGTCGATGTACTCCTTGATCTTGGTGAACGCCTTCCGGTCGATCACGGCACCCATGAAGTTCGTGAAGTCGGCGGGATCGCCAACCTTGATGGCCGCCATCATCGCGAGCACGCGCTCTTTGACCTTAGGCCAGATCGTGTCGGGGATATAGGCGCGGGACGCCGCGCTGCACTTCTGTCCCTGGTACTCGTAGGCGCCGCGGACGATGGCGGTCGCCAGAGCGTCCACGTCGGCGCTGGCGTGGGCCAGGATGAAGTCCTTGCCGCCCGTTTCCCCGACGAGGCGGGGGTAGTCGGCGTAGCCGCCGAGATTCGTCGCGACCTGCTTCCAGAGCGACTTAAAGACTTCGGTCGACCCCGTGAAGTGGATGCCGCCGAGGTGCCGATCGGCGATCAACCCCTCGCTGATGGTGCTCGCGGGGCCGGGCACGAAGTTCACGACGCCAGGCGGGAGGCCCGCCTCCTCCATGATCTTGAGGAGGAAGTAATTCGAGTACGCCGCCGTCGCCGCCGGCTTCCAGACGACCGTGCAGCCCATGATGGCCGGGGCGCTCGACAGGTTGCCGCCGATCGACGTGAAGTTGAACGGCGAGATCGCGTACACGAACCCTTCGAGGGCCCGATAGTCGAGCGCATTCCAGGTGCCGGGTGAGGAGACGGGCTGCTCGGCGTGGATCTGCTCGGCGAAGTGGACGTTGAAGCGCCAGAAGTCGATCAACTCGCAGGCGGCGTCGATCTCGGCTTGATGCGCCGTCTTGCTCTGCCCCAGCATCGTCGCGGCGTTCACCGCGGCGCGGCGGCGCGTGGCGAGCAGGTCCGCGGCCTTGAGGAAGACGGCGGCGCGGTCGGTCAGGCTCGTGTTCGACCACTCCCGCCACGCGGCGCGCGCGGCGGCCACGGCGCCGGCCACTTCGCCGGGACCCGCCTGATGCACCTTGGCGAGCACGTGGCGGTGGCAGTGGGGCATCACGGCATCGACGGTGCGGCCGGTGCGGATCTCCTTGCCGCCGATCACGACGGGGATTTCGATCGGATGGCCGGCCATGTCCTTCACGGTCTGCTTGAGCTA
>DATHDT010000475.1:0-3074 GCA_035318905.1 Gemmatimonadales bacterium
CGTCAAGCCCGATGGCGTCGACGGCGGCATCGTGATCGGTACGCCGGTCGATGTTCGGGTTGGCCTCGTAACGTCCAAGAAAATGATGTGGGAGCCGCGGTTCAGCCTTGCCTTCAACACGGTCGGCGGCTCGACCTCCTACGCTTTCCAGCCGGGCGTCAACGTGCTGTTCGCCAACAGCCCCGGCGGTCATCGCAACGGGATGTACTTCACCGGCGGCGGGGGCCTGCTCCTTGCTGACAACGGTGGAGCCAACGGCACGGCCTTCTCCCTGAACGCCGGTGTGGGTTGGCGGAAGCCCTACGGCAGCGCCGCGTGGCGCTACGAGCTCGGCTTCCAGTGGCAGTCTGAAAGCGCCGACCTCGGTCTCCCCAGCACGATCACGATTGGGGCCCGGATCGGTATCTCGCTCTGGCATTAGCCTCACCCGGGTGCGGCGTTCCGGAACATCGGAACGCCGCCCCACCCTGCCGGGTACCCTTTGCCGCACTAAGCCCCAAGGAGATGACCATGCGTCGGTATCTTACGCTGTCCTTATTGGGAAGCGTCGTCGTCGCATCGGCGGTGGCCGCGCAGGCGACGGGCATGCCCAGCTTCAATGCACCGTATCGCGCCTTCACGCGGTCCGAGATTGGGCTCGTCATCAGTTTCCCGAACGGTGGCGGCACGGCATTCGAAGGTGCGTACCGGAAGGCAAGCGGCAAGTTCGACATCGGCTTCCGCGGCGGGATCCTCGACCCCGGCGGTGCCGGTTCGACGCTCCTGCTGTTGGGCGTCGAAGCGCGCGAACGCGTGCTGTCGCACACCGTCGATTTTCCGTTGGACGGCGCCCTGGTGTTCGGCGTCGGCGGGTGGTTCGGGAGTGGCAACTCCGTGCTGCTCGTCCCGGTGGGTCTGTCGCTCGGTCGCCGCATCGATCCGGAAGGGTCCTCGGTCAGCATTGTCCCGTACGTGCAACCGACCGGCACGCTCGTCGCGGGCAGCGGGAATTCCGATTTCCTGTTCACACTCGGGTTGGGAGCCGATTTCCGGCTTTCACCCCGGTTTGACGCCCGGGTGAGTGCCGGTTTGGGCGATTTGGAGGGTGTGTCGCTTAGCGCCGTGTGGGTGCATTAGGGCGACACAGATTGATTTTCCGCCTCCGGTTTCCTACCGTAGGGCGGAGCTTGGCCGGGGCCGGAAGTGCCGGCGACCGGTTTCCACGCGAGGGAGGATACGCATGAAGCGCATCATGATGGTTTTGGCGTTGGCCGCGTTTGCGGCGGCGCCGGCGGCGGCCCAGTGGCTCGGGATGCCGGTGTGGAACAGTCCCAAGGGCGGCACGGGCGTGACGATCAATGGGGACTTCGGCATGCCCAACGCGAACGGGGGCAAGGGCACGGCGTTTGGCTTCCGCGGTTCACTCGGGCTCGCCAACCTGCAGCTCACCGCCGGTCTCTCGAACTGGAAGCCGGACGGGGCCGCCGAAAGCTTCACGTCCGTGGGCGGCAACGCGGCGTTCCGCATCATCGGCGGCAGTCTGCTGCCCATCGCCCTGAACCTGCAGGTGGGCGCAGCCACGACCGGGGCGGCGAACGCCTTCCCCAGCCAGACGCGGCTCACCGCGGGTGGCGGCGTGGCCGTCAGCGTGCCGACCCCCGGGATCAGTATCGAGCCCTACCTGTCGCTCACGAACCGCTGGTACAAGTTCTCCGGGGTCAGCGGTACGACCTCGAACTTCGGCTGGACCATTGGGGCCAACGCCAACTTCGGGATGTTGGGGTTCCACGTCGCCTACGACTCCGAGAGTATCGGCGGGGGATCCGCGGGCATTATCGGCATCGGCGCGCACATCGCGCTAAAGGCTCCCATCGGGATGTAAAGGTGCTAGCTTTGAGGGCGCGCCGTTCCGGCGCGCCCTCTTTTTTTTTCTGGGAGATCTGTGACTCGTTCGATCGCGCGCGCGGGCCTCGTGGCGCTGGCCCTCACGGTAAGCGGTTGCGCCCTCAGCTTCGACAGCACCGAGCTCGGCGTCCCCACGTCGATGGCCGAGCCGGGGGCGACGCCGGTGCAGGGCACGCCGTTCAAGGTCACGCGGCATCCCGTCTATCTGTTGTGGGGAGCGGTCACCGTCTCCTCGCCGAACGCCGAGGACGTGCTCGCGGGGCAGCTCGGCACGGCGTCGCGCGTCGCCAACCTCAAGATCAAAGTCCGCAGCCGCTGGTCGGATCTGCTGGTAACTGCGCTCACGTTCGGCACGATCGTGCCACGGTCGGTGACCTACGAGGGTGTAGTCGTTCCGCGCTAGGTGATCCCCGGGCGCAAGCCCGGGGTTACCGGGACCCAACCAATTCCCGCACCAGCGCGGTCGTCCGCTCACTCGCGCCGCGTCCTTCCGCGACAACCGCTTTTGCCGCCGCGCCCGCCTTCCGCCGGGCGTCCGCGTCGTGGTGCCACACCAACCACTGCGAATGCAGGGGATGGCGCGCGTCGCTGGGCAGCGCAACGGCGCCGCCCCGTGCGAGCAACAGTCCCGCGTCGCGGCTCATCTCCCAGTGCGGCCCGATGGCGATCGGCACGCCGAAGACCGCCGGCTCGAGCACGGAGTGGAGTCCCGCGCGATGGAAGCCGCCGCCCACGAACGCCGCGTCCGCCAACGCGTACAAGTCCGCCAGGATGCCCACGCGGTCCACGACGATCACCGGCCCGGGCTTCGCATGCTCGAGCTGCGACAGCCGCACCGGCCGCGACAGCTTGAGTTGCTGCAGGCGCTGTGCGATCCCTGCCAGGTGATCCGGGTTGGGCTCGTGGGGTGCGAGCAGCAAGCGCGCGGTCGGCAGCTGGACCAGAAGGTCGGCGAACGCCGGGAGCAGAACGGCTTCGTCGCTCGGCCAAGTCGATCCAGCGACGATCGTGAACGTGCTCGCGCCCACTTCGCCGAGCCGCAGCAGGGGCTCGCGCGTACGATCGAGGCGCTCCGCGCGTTCGGCGACGCTGTCGTAGCGCGTGTCACCGGTAACCGCGATCGCTTCGGGCCGCGCGCCGAGCTGCTCCCGCCGCTTGCCATCGTCGCCTGAGATCGTGCCGATCCGGTC
>DATHDT010000476.1:0-7416 GCA_035318905.1 Gemmatimonadales bacterium
TTCAGCCGTGATCCCAACCGGATCTACATCTACGAGGGCCCCGAGGGTCTCGTCTCGATGCGGTACGACGGCACCGATCGCCGCGCGCACATCCGGGTGACGGGCTACACCTATCCCGGCCCCGGTGCCGAACCCGATCCCGCGGGCGAGATCCTCATCAGCCCCGACTCGGACCGCGTCGTCGCACAGGTAGGCAACTACGTCTACGTGGTGACGCTGCCCCAGGTCGGCGGCCAGACGCCCACGATCAATGTGTCGGACCCGTCGTCGGCAGCGTTTCCGGCGCGGCGCCTCACGATGATCGGCGGCGACTTCACGGGTTGGACCGCCGACGGCCGCCAGGCGTACTGGTCGATCGGCCGGAGCTTCTTCCGGTTCGATCCCGCCGTTGCGGACTCGGCGGACAAGAGCAAGGCGCGCGTGGATTCGCTCCGGGCCGATTCGCTCAAGAGCGACAGCGTGAAGGCGCTGCCGGACTCAGTGCAGAAGCGCCTCAAGGCGCGCTCCGACTCCCTCGGCAAGCTGCCGGCGTACGAGGCGGCCCGCGTCGACGTGGCGATTCGCGTCCCGCGCGACATCCCGCGCGGCACGGTCGTGTTGCGCGGCGCCCGCGTCGTGTCGATGAAGGGCGACGAGATCATCGAGAACGGCGACGTCGTCGTCACGAACGATCGCATTGTATCGGTGGGACCGCGGGGGCAGGCGCCTCCGGGAGCCCAGATCATCGACGTGGCCGGGAAGACGATCATCCCCGGGTTTGTCGACGTGCACGCCCACCCATGGCCGACCTGGGGGGTCCATGAGACCCAGGTGTGGAAGTACCTCGCGAACCTTGCCTGGGGCGTTACCACGACGCGTGATCCCCAAACCGCGACCACCGACGTCCTGACCTACGCCGATCTCGTCGAAACGGGCGAGATCCTTGGCCCACGCATTTTTCACACCGGTCCGGGCGTCTTCTGGGACGAGAACTTTCAGAACCTCGACGACACGCGCAACGCGTTGAAGCGCTACAGCGAGTTCTACCACATCAACACGATCAAGATGTACATGACGGGGAACCGCAAGCAGCGCCAGTGGGTGATCATGGCCGCGAAGGAGCTGGGCCTGATGCCGACGATCGAAGGCGGGCTCGACTTCAAGATGAATCTCACGGCCGTAACCGACGGCTATCCGGGGCACGAGCACAGTTATCCCATCATGCCGCTCTACAAGGACGCCGTGCAGTTGATCGCGCAGTCGGGCATCAACTACACGCCGACACTGCTCGTGTCGTACGGCGGGCCGTGGAGTGAGAACTACTTCTACGAGCATTTCGACATTCACGACAACGCGAAGGTGCGGCGCTTCATGCCGCACGATGAAATCGATCAACGCGCCGAGCGGCGTCCCTGGTTCCGCGACAATCAGTACGTGTTCCCGCGCATTGCCGCGTCCGCGAATGCGATCGTACAGGCGGGGGGCCACGTGGGGCTCGGGGGACATGGGCAGATGGACGGCCTGGGTGACCACTGGGAGTTGTGGGCGATGGCCGCGGGCGGGATGAAGCCGCTGGACGTGCTGCGCGTCGCGACGATGCATGGCGCCACCGCCATCGGGATGGAGCAGGACCTCGGCTCGCTCGAACCGGGCAAACTGGCCGATCTGATCGTGCTCGACGCGAATCCCCTCGAGGACATCCACAACACGAATACGATCCGATATGTCATGAAGAACGGGCGCCTGTATGAGGGGGAGACGCTCAACGAGGTGTGGCCGCGCCAACGGGCCCTGCCGACGATGTGGTGGTGGGGTACCGAACCAACGACAGGGAAGTAGGCGCTCAGACAGACGCCGAGGCGCCGAGACGCCTAGCGGGTAACAGGCACGAGTACGCAGGTCTACCTGCAACCTCATGCCTCACAACCGCTAGGCGTCTGAGCGTCTCGGCGTCTTACTGAGCCCTTTGCGTCTGAGGCGTGAGTAGTTAGCTTTCTGTCGCTTAGAACCGCGAGCTGGCATCCCCCCGGATAGTCCCGCTCAGGGACTCCGTCGCTGAACACACGCACGGTCCAATCCCCCAGGTTCAAAATCGAAGGCGTCGTTGCGACGAGGTGGCATTCGGCCACCCGCAGCGCGCGTGTGCAGTTAAGGAGTTTTATGCCATTCACTGCTTTGGGCCTCGCGCCCGAGCTCGTGCGTGCCGTAGCCGATGAAGGTTACGAGCACCCCACCCCAATCCAGTCCGAGGCGATCCCGCTGGCCCTCGCGGGCCGCGACCTGATCGGATCGGCGCAGACCGGTACCGGCAAGACGGCCGCGTTTGTGCTGCCGATTCTTCAGCGCCTCACGGCCGGTGCGCGCGGCGTCCTCCGCGCGCTCATTCTCGTGCCCACGCGTGAGCTGGCGGAGCAGGTCGTCACCAGCATCCGCGCTTACGGTCGGCACACCCATCTCAAGGGTGCCGCGGTCTACGGTGGCGTCGGGATGGAGCCACAGACGCGCGCGCTGAAGCACGGCGCCGACATCGTCGTGGCCACGCCCGGTCGTCTCCTCGACCATATGGAGCGCGGGCACGTCAACTTCGCGAAGGTCGAAGTGCTCGTGCTCGATGAAGCGGACCGCATGCTCGACATGGGGTTCGCCCCTGACGTGCGCAAGATCTTGAACGCGCTCCCCGACGAACGTCAAACGATGCTCTTCTCGGCGACGATCTCGCCCGAGGTCGACGCGCTCGCGCGCCGGGCCTTGAACGGCCATGCGTCGGTCGAGATCGGCCGCCGCGCGCAGCCCGCCGACGGCATCGAGCACATCATCGTCGCGGTCGATAAGCTCCAGAAGAAGGGCGCCCTGGGGTCGATCCTCAAGGCGAAGCCCGCCGGTCAGACGCTCGTCTTCACCCGCACCAAGTACGGCGCCGACAAGCTCGTGACGTTCCTGCGGCGCGAGGGGATCGCGGCCAATGCGCTGCACGGCGACAAGGCGCAGAGCCAGCGGCAGCGCACCCTCGATCAGTTCCGCTCCGGCGAAGCCGAGATCCTCGTCGCGACCGACATTGCGGCGCGCGGGATCGATGTGGACGGCATCCGCATGGTCGTGAACTTCGACGTGCCGACCGATCCCGAGGTGTACGTGCACCGCGTGGGCCGCACGGCTCGCGCCGGCGCGCAGGGCCTCGCGCTGACGCTGATCTCTCCGGATGAGTGGTTGCTGATGGCCGACGTGGAGAAGCTGATCGGGAAGGGATTCCCGCGGGAAGTGATTCCCGGCTTCGAGCCTTCGGTACCGCCGATGCAGCCGCGGGTGCAGTTCGGGGAAGCCCCAAAGCCCGAGCGGTCGCTCCGGCCGCGGCGCGGCGGCAAGAAGCGCCGCTAGCTCAACTCTTCAGGTTGCGGACGAAGTTCGCGACCGGTTGCGCGGGCAGCGTGAGAAGCCGTACGCTGCCGCGCGAGGAGAGCTCCACCGACACGCGGGCGATCGTCTCGTTGTCGGGACACTCCACGATGCTGACGAAGTCGTAGGGGCCGAGCACCGCGTATTGCGCGGTGACCTTGGCCCCGAACTTCTCGATCTCCTTGTTCACTTCCTGCAAGCGCTTCGGCTTGGCCTTCAACGCCTTGGCGCCGTCGTCGGTCAGATTCGACAGCAGGATGTAGGTCGGCATATAACCCCGTAAGAGAACGGCGTTGAACGATGACGTAGCAATTCGACGTCTTACTTCTTACGCTCTTTTTTCGATGGCTACGTAATCCCGCACCGGCGCGCCGGTATAGACCTGGCGCGGCCGCGCGATCTTCTGCTCCTTGTCGAGCAGCATCTCCTGCCATTGCGCCAGCCACCCGGGCGTACGTCCGATCGCGAAGAGCACCGGGAACATGTCCACCGGCAGCTTCATCGCCTCGTAGATGATCCCCGAATAGAAATCCACGTTGGGGTACAGCTTGCGCGACACGAAGTACTCGTCCTGCAGCGCGATGCGCTCCAGCTCGATCGCGATGTCGATCAAGGGATTCTTGCCCGTGACGTCGAACACCTGCTCGGCGGTGCGCTTGATGATCGTGGCACGCGGATCGTAGTTCTTGTAGATGCGGTGCCCGAAGCCCATCAGCCGGACCTCCCCTTGTTTCACCCGATGGATGTACGCGGGGATATGGTCGACCGTCCCGATCTCCCGCAGCATCCGCAACACTTCCTCGTTCGCCCCCCCGTGCAGCGGTCCGTACAGCGCCGCGGCGGCGGCCGCCATGCAGGAGTACGGGTCGGCGTGAGACGAGCCCACGGCCCGCATGGCGCTGGTCGAGCAATTCTGCTCGTGGTCGGCGTGGAGGATGAAGAGGACGTCCAGGGCCCGCTCGAGCGTCGGGTTCGGGACGTATTTCACCTCGGTCGCCTTGAACATCATGTTGAGGAAGTTGCCGGTGTAGCTCAGATCGTTGTCGGGATACGCATACGGCATCCCCACCGTGTGGCGGTGGGCGAAGGCGGCGAGCGTCGGAGTTTTGGCGATCAACCGGAAGATCTGGTTGCGGCGCGAGATCTCGTCCGTGATGTGCTTCGCCTCGGGATAGAACGTCGACAACGCCGCGACGGTGCTCACGAACACGCCCATCGGGTGCGCGTCGTGATGGAAGCCATCGATGAACTTCTTGATGTTCTCGTGAATGATCGTGTGGTGCGTGATGTTGTGGACCCAGGAATCGAGCTCCGCCGCCGAGGGCAGCTCGCCATGCAGCAGCAGGTACGACGTTTCGAGGAACGTGCTCTTTTCGGCGAGCTGCTCGATGGGGTAGCCGCGATACCGCAGGATGCCGCGGTCGCCGTCGATGTAGCTGATCGCGCTGCGGGCTGAGGCCGTGTTCATGTACGCCGGGTCGTAGCTCATCAGCCCGAAGTCGTCGGGCGATGCCTTGATCTGGCGCAGGTCCGCCGCCTTGATCGTCCCGTCCTGAACGGGGATCTCGTACGACTTTCCCGTGCGATTATCGGTGATGGAGAGGGTGTCCTTCGCCACTGCGACGTCCCGCGTTGGGTGCCCGAAAAAGATAACCTGTGGCGGGGAGCGGCGGGCTTTCGTATCTTGCCGCACCGTGGCTGACGCTCGATCGTCCCGCCCCAGCCTGTATCCCACGCGCTCCAGCGCGGGGGCCATCCTTGGCCAGCAGCTGGCGGGGCAGGGCTACCAGTCCTGCATCTTGCTCGGGATCACGCCCGAGGGCGTGGAGATTGCCGCCCATGCCGCCAAGGCGATGGGCGCGCAATTCGACGTGATTGTCGCGTCGTTCATCAAGCTCGGCTCCAATCTCGCGCCGATCGGCGCCATGGCGGAGTCGGCGCCCGCCGAGATGGATCCCGATTTCATGCCGGGGATGAACCTGCTCGAGAAACTTCAGGCGGCCATCGACGAATCTCGCGCGCGCGTGAAGCAGGACCTGGTGCTCTACCGCACGCAGCGGCCCGTGAAGAACCTGCAGGGCCGCACCGTCGTGATCGTGGACGGACAGATCGTGTATCCGTGGAAGGTCCTGGCGGCCGCGAAGGCGGCGGAGCAGCTCGGCGCGCGGCAGGTGATCATTGCGGCGCCCGTCGCCGCCGCGCCCGCGGCGGACCGCATCCGGGCGCGGCAGTATCCGCTAGTCTGTCCGAGTGTCGTGCTGGAAGCGGAGGGTCATCCTGCGCCGTACGGCGACGCAGGCGCGGGCGCGGAGGGACCGGAGCGCCTGAAGAGCATCATGATCGCGCATCAAGCGGCCTAGTCCACTAGCCGTCTAGCTCTACCATCCCTCTCTCAAGCCAGCGGTGCTCACCCTTGAGCACGTCTTGCGCCACTTTGTAGGTCGGCACGTCTTCATTGCGCCACAGTCCGGCGAACTTCGCGCGGATGCGCCCGCGCGCCTGGCGGCAGAACACATCGGCGAGTTGCACGGCACGCTCGCCGCTCGCGCGGTCGCGCTTCAGGAGCCACCGCGCCCGCGCGCAGGTGGAGGCCATCGCGAACAGCTCGGCGCCGACGTCCACCAGGCGGAAGAGCACGGCCTGGCGCAATTCGAGCTTCGGACCGAATCGGATCATCGAGTGGAACACGCCGCGGGCCAGACGCCGCGCATTGCGCTCGACGAACCGGACGTGGCGCGCGAGGGATCCGAACCCGGCGTAGCGCGGCCAGACTCCCCACCCCAGCCAGCGCGACGGATACCACCACCCGTAGAACGCCGCGGAGCGCCCGAGGCCCGCGAGCCGCTGCCCGAAGGACTTCCCGGGCAGGACGACGTCGCCCGCGACCTGGAGGTGCTTGTCGACGGCTTCACGCGCGATGAACAGGTGCATGATCTCCGATGAGCCTTCGAAGATCAGGTTGATGCGGAAGTCGCGCATGATGCGCTCGACCGGGATCGCCGGCTCCCCGCGCGCCTTGAGCGAGTCCGCTGTTTCGTAGCCGCGGCCGCCGCGGATCTGCAGCGTGTCGTCGATGATGCGCCAGCCCGCCTCCGAGTTGTACAGCTTCGCGATCGCGGCCTCGAGCCGGATGTCGTAGCCGCCCCGCTCGGCCATCGCGCCGCACAGCTCGGCCACGGCCTCCATCGCGAACGTGTTGGCGGCCATCGCACCGATCTTCTGGGCGATCGCATCGTGCTGGCCGATCGGCCGGCCCCACTGCACGCGCTCCGCCGACCAGCGGCGCGAGATCTCGAGACAGCGCTTGCCCGCGGCGACCGACGAGATCGGCAGCGTCAGGCGTCCGGTGTTGAGCGTAATGAGGGCGAGCTTCAAGCCTTTGCCCTCGCCCCACAGCAGGTTCTCCTTCGGCACGCGGACGTTGGTGAAACGGATCACGCCGTTGTACATCGCCTTGAGACCCATGAAGTGGCAACGGTGCGTCACCTCGACCCCGGGCCAATTCGTCTCCACGATGAACGCCGAGATCTGCCGCTTCTCTTTTCCGCGCACGACCTTCGACGGGGTGCGCGCCATCACGACCATCAGCTCGGCCTTCGTCCCGTTGGTGCACCACAGCTTCTCGCCGTTCAGGATCCATTCGCCGTCCTCGCCCGGAACCGCCATGGTCTCGAGCGCGGCGGGATCGGAGCCCACGCCACTCTCGGTGAGGGCGAACGCGGAGATCGCGCCTTTGGCGAGGCGGGGGAAGTATTGCTTCTTCTGCGCGTCAGTGCCGAACATCTTGAGCGGCTGCGGCACGCCAATCGACTGATGGGCGGAGAGCAGGGCGGTGATCGAGCCGTCCACGGACGACACGAGCTCGATCGCTTTCATGTACGACAGCTGCGACAGACCGAGGCCGCCGTACTCGCGCGGGATCTTGATGCCGAAGGCGCCGAGGTCGCGCAGGCCCTGGATGACGGCCTCGGGGATCTCCCCTTCACGATCGATCTGGTCGGAGTCGACTTTTTCGCGCAGGAACCGCTCGAGCTTGTCGAGGAA
>DATHDT010000477.1:0-11053 GCA_035318905.1 Gemmatimonadales bacterium
CTGATCGTTTGGCGCACCTTCCTCAAGAGCGCCCGCTGAGCGGGCGGGACCGCCTTCAGGTAGTCGGCGACGGAGTCGAACTTCGGCATGCCTGTCATGCGAGGTCATCCGGCTCGTACAGCTGACGGACTTCGATCTCGCCATCCTGCAGCATGGGGTTGGGAAAGCGCCGGGTCCACTCGAGCGCCTCCTCCCGTGATTTCACCTGGATGAGCGTGTAGCCCGCGACCAACTCCTTGGCCTCAGCGAAGGGACCGTCGGTCACGGTTCGCTTGCCGCCAGAGTACTTGATGCGCCAACCCTTGTTGCTCGGCTGCAGGCCCGCGTAATCGAGCAGCACGCCGGCCTTCTGCAGCTCCTCGTGGTAGGTGCCCATCGCGGCAAAGATCGGTGCCCACTCGGGGCCAAAGGGCGGGACTTCGGCTTCTGTGGCCTTCGTCGCCTTTACAATGATCATGAATCTCATGGTTTCCTCCCACCAGGACGACGAACGGGGATACCCAGAATCGACATACTTGCCGACCTCAAAAGCGGGCGCCAGTATCTCCTGATGAACACTCCCTGGTCTCGCCGCGAATTCCTCGAATTTGGGGCCGCCGCCGGTGTCTCGCTTGCCGCCACGCCCCTCAAGTTTCGTCCGTTGGCTCCCAGCGACACCGTGCGGTTCGGCATGGTCGGCGTGGGCATGCAGGGCTCAGGCCTCCTCGGGACGTCGGTGGGCCTCCCGGGCGTGGTTTGCGCCGGAGCGGCCGACTTGTACGACGGCCGTCAGACCCTCGCGAAGGAAATCGCCGGGGCGAATCTGCCGACCACGCGTCGCTATCAGCAGCTGCTGGAAGACAAGAACATCGACTGCATCGTCGCCGCGGTGCCCGACCATTGGCACCGGAGAATCGTCGTGGACGCCGTGAGCGCGGGCAAGGACATCTACTGCGAGAAGCCCATGTCGCACAGCGCCGCCGACGGCGTGGCCATGGTGGACGCGGCGCAGCGGAGCGGCCGGATCGTGCAGATCGGGTCGCAGCGCGTCAGCTCGCAGATCTGTGCCAAAGCGAAGGAGCTGCTCGCGCAGGGCGCCATCGGCGACCTGATGATGGTGGAAGCGCGCCTCGGCCGGAACGATCCGACGGGCGCGTGGGAGTATCCGCCGCCCCCCGATCTCTCGCCGCGCACGCTCGACTGGGATACGTGGCAAGGCGACGTGCCGAAGCGCGCGTGGGATGCGAACGCGGCGAACATCTTTGCGCGCTGGCGCTGCTGGAAGGAATACGGCACCGGCGTGGCGGGCGACCTGCTGGTCCACCTCGTCAGCGGGATGATGTTCATCCTCGGCCTGAAAGAGCCTCCGCGGCAGGCGACGTCGGTCGGCGGAATCCGGCGCTGGAAGGACGGGCGCAACATGCCCGACGTGCACCTCGTGCAATACTACTGGGGCGACCTGCCCGTCTCGATGCGACTCAATCTCGGCACCGAGATTCAGGAGACCTACTGGTTCCACGGATCCAAGGGGATCCTGGAGTTGACCGGCTCCCGCATCACCGTGACGCCGCAGAGTGGCCTCGATCAATGGCCGAGCTACTACACCGGCAGTTATCCTCGTGCGCTGCGCGACGAGTATGAAGCGCAGTGGCATCGCGACCACGATCCGAAGCTCGGCCAAAACGCGGTCTTTTCCGAGGCCACGACCTACACCGCGCCGGACTTCGACGACACCCGAGTGCACCTCTGGAACTACTTCGAGGCGGTGCGGACGCGGAAGCCGGTGGTGGAAGACGTGGTGTTCGGCCACCACGCCGCGCTGGCGTGCCACATGGCGAATGAAGCGTACTTCCGCCAGGCGCCCGCCACCTGGGACGCGGCGTCGAAGACGATCAAGTAAGACCGGTCAGGGGGCGAGGAACACGATCTCGTGGACCTCGCACTCCCCGAACCACGCCGGCCAGTGTTTGCGATGGACGTCGAGGAACAGCTTCGCGTTGGCGATTGCCTCGTCCCGCGACGCCGCTTCGAGTATCGCGTATCCACCGATGGTTTCCTTGGTCTCGGTGAAGGGCCCGTCGGTCACCGTCACCTTCCCAACCGACAGACGCACGCGCACGCCCTTGGCGCCCCCGGCGAGCCCGCCAGTTTGGACCACTGAGCCGTTCTTGATGCTCTCCTGCACGAGCTTGTCCATCGCATCCAGCAACGCCTGAGGCGGAGCCCCCAGATGTTCGGGGGTCTTCACGATCGACAGGAATTTCATCGTTCCCTCTTGAGTTCGGGTTCACCCATGCGACGAACGAGGGGCCGCCGGATCGACACGCGCCGCCAGCCAGGACCCACCCAGAATCAGCAGTAAGCCAATCAGCGACATCACGCCGACGTGCTCGTGGAGCGCGAGCACGCCGACCACGACCGCCACGACCGGGTTCACGTAGGTGATGAGGCTGGCGCGGCTCGCGCCGGCTTCGGCGATGAGCTGAAAGAAGATCACCAGTCCGAGCACGGTGCAGACCACGCCCAAGACGACAATCGCAACGATGGCCGCGGGTGACGGCATGCCGCGCGGCCAGCCCGCGATCGCGGCGGGAAGCAGGGCGATCGTCGCCAGGATGAGGCTCGCGGCGACGGGTCCGAGCGGATCGAGATCGGTCAGGTAGCGGCTCACGATCAGTGGCGCGGTGGCGTAGCACAGCGTCGCGCCGAGCACGAGAACGGCGCCGAGCAGCTCGCTGGGCCGCCCGCCGACGTCGATGCCGAGCAGGGCGATAACGCCGCCCAATCCGATCACGAGTCCGACGAGGCGCATTCCCGTGGGCCGATCGGCCGGCGAGAGCCACAGCGAGACCAACGCGAGGAGCAGGGGCATCGTCGAGACGAGAATCGCGGCGAGCGACGACGACACATGCTGTTCGCCGACGGCGATGAGAACGAACGGGATGGCGATTTCGGTCGCCGTGTACGCCACGATGGGTCCGGTGTGTCCCGCGAGGCCGCGCAACGCCCCGCGGTGGACCGCGACGGGGACGAGCAGCGCGGCGCCGAGGGCCACGCGCGCCCAGGCCACGAAGCCGGGGGCGAGCCCGGCGTCGACGGCGATCTTGATGAAGAGATAGGGGACGCCCCAGATCACCGAGCACAGGGCGAAGAGGAGCCAGGCGCGCGGAGTCAGGGGCGCCTGGTGATGTAGACGCCCGCGAAGCACAGCGCGCCGCCTGTGACGGCGACGAGGCCGGGGACCTCCCCGAGGATCAGCCAGCTCATTGCGATCGTGACCGGCGGAACGAGATACGCGATCGCCACGACGCGGCCGGCGGTGCCGCGCGCCAGTGCGTATGCCCACGTCGTGAACGCCACCGAAGTGGGGAGCACGCCGAGAAAGACGAGCCAGGTGATCGCCGTGGTGGGGGCGCTCCGCAGCTCGCGCGCGAGGACCGGCGCGTACGGCAGGCACACGAGAGCGCCGACCGCGCAGCACGTCCACGTCACCTGCAGGGCCGACAGACGGCCGAGGACGGGCTTCTGGGCGACGAGGCCGATGGCGGAGGCGACGGCCACGGCGAGGCAGAGGACGACGCCTGTGAGCGTCGCGGTCCCGGTGGATGTGGCGAATCCGATCAACAACACGCCGGAAAATGCGACCGCGCCGCCGATGAGCACGTTCCTGGTGAACCGCTCCTTGAGGAAAACCGCGGCGAGCGCCACTACGACGATCGGCGCGATCATGACGAGCATCGAAGCGGTGCCAGCATCGACGCGTCGCTCGGCTTCGTTCAATCCGATGTTGTAGAGCCCGAACCAGGTGAGCCCCGCGAGGAACAGCAGAGCCAGCTCCCGGCGCGTGGGCTTGATCCACCCGCGCGCCAGAACCACGGCCCCAAGCAGCAGGGAGCCCATGGTGAGGCGGCCGAGGGCGAGGGCGCCCGGCGAGAACGCGCGTCCCGCCGCCCGGATGCCGACGAACGCGGCAGACCAGAGGCAGACCGACACGAGTGCCGCCGCGAGGGGCAGCCAGGGTTTGGAATTGGTCATACCCGAAAATAGACCGAAGCCCAGGAGGCTCGCAAGCGCTATTTTCCCCTCATGTGCCGCAATATCAAAACTCTCGCGAACTTCGAACCGCCCGCCACCGAAGACGAGATTCGCGCGTCCGCGCTCCAGTTTGTCCGCAAACTGAGCGGCGTCGCGAAGCCGTCACACGCAAACGAAGCGGTGTTCGCTCGCGCCGTGGCGGAAGTGACCACGGCCGCGAACCGGCTCGTCCACGGTTTGCAAACAAACGCCCCGCCTCGCAACCGCGACGAGGAGCATCGGAAAGCACACGAGCGCGCCCTCAAGCGTTTCGGGCCGCGGACCTAGCGAAGTCTTCGCCTTCGAACACTGAGCACCGTCGCCGGCCGTCCCGCCAAGCAACTCGACCGCAGCATCGTCGAGGGTCCGATCGCGCGCGCCGTCTGGATGCTCGCGTGGCCCACGATGGTGCAGAACCTGATCGGCGGCATGCAGGGCATGGTCGATCACGCGCTGGTGGGTCACTTCGTGGGGTACGCGGGCAACGCCGCCATCGGTGTCGCGATTCAGATCTTCATCGTCGTGATCGTATTCATGATGTCGGTGTTCAGTGGCATGGCGGTGCTCGTGGCGCGCTTCGCCGGCGCCAACGACCCCGAGCAGGTCAATCGCACCGTCTACCAGGCCTTCCTCGCGGCGGTCACGATGTGGGCGCTCGTGCTGGCACCGCTCGGGTGGATCCTGGCGCCAACGTTGCTTGACGTCGTGCGCGCCGCACCCGCCGTGCAGGCCCAGGCATTGCCGTTCCTGCGACTCATGTTTGTCGGCAGCTTCGGCATGTTGCTGTTCTTCATGGTGAGCAACGCGCTGCGGGCGGCCGGCGATGCGCGAACGCCCATGCGGCTTGGTATCCTGCTCACCATCCTCAACATCCTTTGCAACGTGGCCTTCATCACCGGAATCGGCCCGTTCCCGCGCATGGGCACGACGGGAGCCGCCGTCGGCACGACGGTCGCGAGCATGATCGTGGCGAGCTACGCCGGGTATCTGCTCTTCTCGGGGCGGCTGCCCGTGACGTTGCACCGCGGGATGGACTGGCGCCCCGACTGGAAGGTGATCCGCCAGCTGTTTCGCTTCGGTCTCCCCACCGGGGCGCAGGGGATCGCGATGAACGTGGCGGGCGTGCTGCTGCTGCGCTTCATCGGGTCGCTGCCGCAGAGCGCCGAGGCGCAGGCCACCTACGCCGTCGGTTACTCGGAGTTGTTTTCGTTCATCACGTGGACGTCGGTCGGGCTGATGAGCGCCGCGGCGACGGTGGCGGGGCAGAATCTCGGGGCCGGCCGTCCCGATCGCTCGCTCGAAGGTGTGCATCGCGCCGCGATGCTCGGCCTCGGCCTCGCCGTGGTGATCGGCTTGCTCTTCCTCACGATACCCCGCTTCCTGCTCGGCCTCTTCGGCATGACCGACCCGGTGGTCGTCGGTCTCGGGGTCCAGCTGCTGCGGTTCCTCAGCCTGTCGGGCTTGTTCGTCACCGTGGCGCTCACGTACACGGGTGGCCTCCAGGGCACCGGCGACACGCAGTCACCACTGTACATCTCCATCATTTCCCAAATAGTCGTACCACTCGGCCTCTGCACGGTGCTCCAGGCCATGCGTCCGCTGGGTCCCGCGGACATCTGGACCGCGATTCTCTTCGGCCACATCACGCGGTGCACCCTGAGCGTGTTGCGGTTCCGGCAGGGGAAGTGGCGGACGATCCGGGTGGACGCGGTGCCGGCTCGGCCTTAGCCTCCACGCATGGCCTCGGCGGACCTGTTCGCGGGCGGTGGTGAGATGGGCGCGCTGATGCGCGCCACCGATTGGTCCAAGACGAAACTCGGTCCGCCCGAGACTTGGCCAAGAAGCCTCAAGACGATGCTGGGCGTCGTGCTCGGCAGCCGCTTCCCCATGCTGCTGTGGTGGGGCCCCGACCTGCTGCACCTCTACAACGACGCCTACCGCCCCATCCTGCGCGACAAGCATCCGGCATCGCTGGCGGAGCCCGCCGCCCTGATCTGGGCCGAAGTGTGGGACGTCGCGGGGCCTCTGGCCCGGAGCGTTCAGGAAGGGGGTCCCGCGACGTGGATCGAAGACCTGCAGCTGTTCATCAACAGCGGCAGCATGCAGGAGGAGACGTACTTCACGTTCTCGTACAGTCCCGTCCCCGGCGATGACGGCCGCGTCGGCGGCATCCTCAACATCGTCCAGGAAACGACGGTCAAGGTACAGAGCGAGCGACAGATCCAGATGCTGCACGATCTGGCCGCGCGCGCCTCCGATGCGAAGACCGAAACGGAGGCGTACATGCGCGTCGCCGCTGTGCTGTCGGGCAACGAGTTGGATCTGCCGTTCGCGCTCCTCTTCACGCGCGGTGAGAAGCCGGATGACGTCCGGCTGGTAGCTTCGAGCCGTTGGAGGTCCGATGACGATGCCGGGACCTGGGCCTTCGCCGAGGTGCTGCGCACCGGCCAGGAAGTCGTCGTCGATGACCTCGCTGCGGTCCTGGGGACACGCCTCCCCCCGGTGGGGTCGTGGAACGCACGGCCCGAGCGCGCCATCGTCCTCCCGCTGTTCCGTCTGGGGCAGACCGAGCCTCACGCGTTCATGGTCGCGGGCGTCAGCCCGCACCGCGCGCTCGATGATCGATATCGCCGCTTCTTTCGGAGGACCGTGGATCAGGTGATGAACGTGATCGACAAGGTCCGCTCATACGAAGCGGAGATACGGTGGTCCAGGGAGCTGGAAGGGGCCAACAAGGAACTGGAAGCGTTCAGCTACTCGGTGTCGCACGACCTGCGGGCCCCGCTGCGCGCCATCGACGGCTTCAGCCATGCGCTGCTCACCGACTACGAGGGCAAACTCGACGAGCAGGGGCGCGACTATCTCCAGCGGGTGCGGACTGCGACTAAGCGCATGGCGCAACTCATCGATGACCTCTTGAGCCTCTCGAAAATCACGCGCGCGCAGCTCACGCGGGAGCACGTGGACCTGAGTGATGTTGCCCGGAAGGTGTTGGCGGATCTGGGCACGCGGGACTCGCAGCGTAATGTCACGACGCGCGTGGCGGACGGTCTGGACGTGCAGGCGGACCCTCGCCTCATCACGGTGATGCTGGAGAACCTGCTGGGCAACGCGTGGAAGTTCACGTCAAAGCAGCCGGCCGCGACGATCGAGGTCGGCAAGGAATCGCGGGACGACGAGATCGTCTTTCATATCAAGGACAACGGCGCCGGGTTTTCCATGGAGCACGCGACCAAGTTGTTCGCGCCGTTCCAGCGCCTGCACGCCGCCGAAGAGTTCGAAGGGACGGGAATCGGGCTGGCGACCGTGAAGCGCGTCGTCGCGCGCCATGGTGGCCGCGTGTGGGCCGAGGCCCGACCCGGTCAGGGGGCGACGTTCTTGTTCACTCTGGGGGACAACGCCTGACGACTGCGCTCGACGAGGCGCGGCGCCCCGATGCGTTCGGCCCAGGCCCCGAACGCGGGGGTCGGCCCGCGCCAGCGTAGCTCGTCCACGTCTTTGAAGAGCGGCGCGTCGGTGCGGAGTATCGCCAGCTTCTTGAAGAGCAACGCGTCGTCGCGTTTATCTCCCAGCACGCTCGACGGAAAGCCTTCGATGGCGCCATGCTCGTTGAGCAGGCGCGCGGCGGTGACCGCGCCGATCCCCGGGATGCCGGGATAGCCGTCCGCGGCATCCCCGACCAGGGCGAGGAAGTCGGGCATGAGACGCGGCTCCACGCCGAACTTCTCCTTCACACCCGCGGCACCGCGAATCGTCTTGCGCCGCCCGTCGATCTGGACGATCCGGTCAGCGACGACGCATTGCGCCAGGTCTTTGTCGGGCGTCCAGATGCAGACCTTCTCGACGCGCGCGTCGGCCGCGGCGAGGTGCGCGGCGGAGGCGAGGGCGTCGTCGGCTTCCAGCTCGACCATCGCCCAGACCACGACGCCCATCGCGGTGAGCGCCTCTTCGAGGGGATGGAACTGCGCCCACAGGGCGGGCTCGATGCCGTCGCCGGTTTTGTAATCGGCCCAGAGGTGGTTGCGGAACGACTCGATGACGTGGTCGGTGGCGACGCCCACGTGCGTCGCACCCGTCTCGAACAGCTGGAGGACCGTCCCCAATACGCCGGTCACGGCGGCGTAGGGTGGGTCCTGTCCCTGGGTGCCGCGACGGGCGCCGTAGAAGTGGCGGAACAGCTCGTAAGTGCCGTCGACGAGGTGGACGATCACGTCGCGAGCCTCACGTCCGCGCCCGCGCCGGTGACCGCACGGTGAGGTGACCGAACAGGTCCTCCCGCACCGCGGGATTCCGCAGCTTCCACACCACGCCGTCCGTGAAGTAGTGGTGGATGTTGAAGAACGCGCTGATCGCGAAGCCCACCACCTGTCCCGGCCGCGAGCCGAGCCAACTCGTCACCACGGCCATGGCACCGAGGGGTAGGGCGATCGCCGCCACGATCGAGGCCGCCAACAGCGCGATCAGGTAGACGCCCATGTGCAGCGCGACTACCTCGCCGGCGCGTTTCGTCCGGTTCGCTTCGACGCGGAACGGGAAGATCAAATACTGGAGCGCATGCGCGATCTGCACGATGAAGAGCGCGGGCAGACCCACGCGCGCCATCGCCGCGTACCACACCAGAATGGCGATCCAGGGAATCCAGGCGCGCAGCGGCGCGATTCGACCCGTGCGCCGTTTGTGCAACGTGAACCCGGCCAGCCCCAGGACCACCGCCACCGCCGTCAGCGCGGTGAGCCCCTCGTACACGGGCGTCAGGTCGACGTATTGCTCGTAGCCGAGGTGCAGGAACCAGATCACGTGCCACGCCATCAGGATGATCAGCGAGCCGCGGATCAGACGGCGCTCGCCCTGGTCGAACGGATTTCCGTCGAGAAAGGTGAACGTCGCGCACATGCCCCACGCCTGGCCCGTGTAGTGCCAGGCGAGATAGGTGCTCGAGAGCGTGAGGAGCGCCGATACCGGTACGTCGGTCCACTGGGCCGCGACGACCGCGCCGATACAGGCCAAGAGCAGCAGGACGGGAACGTAGATCGCGGCCCAGGGGTGCGCCCGAATGCTGTCCCGCGTCCGATAGACCATGCGATACGACGCGAGGAAGTGCGGCATGTTGACGAGCGCGCCGACCCACGCCTGCAGGCCCGCGCTGAGGATGAGGGCGTCGCTTCGCCCCGCCACGAGCAGCGGCACCAGCGCGAGCAGCGAGAGACCGCCGGTGCACAGGGTGTCGACGAACGGCGAGATGATGGCGGCGGGGTCGGCGGGGCGAGGAGGCACGCGGGGAATATCGCCGCCGCGTTGCGAATCGGGGAGGTTGACGTCGCACCTATCGTGAGCGATTTCTGTACAGAGCGGCAGCGTACGGACTCATCATGAGGAGGGACGCGTGCAGTCTCAGACCTACGATGCGATCGTCGTCGGTTCCGGGATCTCGGGCGGTTGGGCCGCCAAGGAACTGACGGAAAAAGGACTCCGCGTCCTGCTGCTCGAGCGGGGCAAGAACATCGAGCACGTCAAGGACTACGTGAATGCCATGAAGGGTCCCTGGGAGTACGCGCATCGCGGCCGGCGCACGAAGGCGATGGAAGCGGCGTACCCGGTACTGCGGCGCGACTACCCCCTCAACGAAACGAACCTGGACTGGTGGGCCTCAGACCAGGAATCCCCCTACACCGAGGTGAAGCGGTTCGACTGGTACCGCGGGTACCACGTCGGCGGCCGCTCGCTGATGTGGGGCCGGCAGAGCTACCGCCATAGCGACTTCGACTTCGAAGCCAACGCGCGCGAGGGGATCGCGGTCGACTGGCCGATTCGCTACAAGGACATCGCACCGTGGTACGATCACGTCGAGCGACACGCCGGCATCTCGGGGTCGCGCGAAAACATGCCCCAACTCCCGGACGGCCAGTTCCAGCCGCCCATGCCGCTCAACTGCGCTGAAGAGCTCATCGCGGGGCGCCTCAAACAGCACTTCGGCGGTCAACGGCGGATCATTCCGGGGCGCCCGGCGAACGCCACGCTGGCCCTGCCGGGACGCTCGCCCTGTCAGTACCGGAATGCGTGTTGGCTGGGGTGCCCCTACGGCGGGTACTTCAGCACGCAGTCCTCGACGTTGCCGGCCGCCGTCGCCACCGGCCGCCTGACGCTCAAGCCGTTCGCGATCGTCACCGAAGTCCTGTTCGATCGCAACAAAAAGCGCGCGACGGGCGTGCGCGTGCTCGACGCCGTCACCGATCAGACCATCGACTACTCCGCGCGCATCATCTTCCTGTGCGCGTCCACGTTGAACTCGACGTGGTTGCTGCTGCGCTCCGCGACCAGCGTGTGGCCCGGCGGCCTCGGCTCGAGCTCGGGTGTGCTGGGCCAGAACCTGATGGACCACCACTTCCGTGTGGGAGCGTCCGGCCGAATTGAAGGGTTGAACGACAAGTACTACGCCGGGCGGCGCCCCACGGGCTTCTACATTCCCCGCTACCGCAATCTGTTCGGCGACAAGCGCGAGTACCTGCGTGGCTTCGGGTACCAGGGCAGCGCCAGCCGGCAGGGGTGGCAGCGCGCGGTCGCGGAATTGGGCGTGGGCGGGGCGTTCAAGGACGCGATGGCAGAGCCGGGTGGGTGGACGATCGGGGGAACTGCCTTCGGCGAGATGCTGCCGAACCCCGCGAACCGCGTGACGCTCGATCTGAATAAGAAAGACAAGTGGGGGCTCCCGGTGCTCGCCATCGACTGCGCTACGGGCGAGAACGAGCGGCTGATGCGCAAGGACATGATGAACGACATGGCGGAATCACTCGAAGCCGCCGGTGTGAAGGACGTCCGCACCAACGATGGCGGCTACTGGCCGGGGATGGGCATCCACGAGATGGGGACGGCGCGCATGGGCCGCGACCCCAAGACGTCGGTCCTCAACGCGCACAATCAGGTCTGGGATGCGCCGAACGTCTTCGTGACGGATGGCTCCTGCATGACCTCGGCGGCGTGCGTGAACCCGTCGCTCACTTAC